>CAZDAP010000018.1:10509-13178 GCA_964503585.1 uncultured Lachnobacterium sp.
AGATTATCGTTTGACATCAAAAAAATTTGTATTGATATTGAAAGTGACATTAAACCAAGACTACAAAACATTGAGAGTTGTTATATAGATACGAGCAAACGTCATAATGCGAATATTGAGAAAATCGACAATCTTGAAATGAATATGGATATTGTAAAAAGCGTGTTAAAAGACCATATCGAATACATTAATCAGCAAACTGCATAGTATAAGGGGCTGTCAGGAATGACAGCCCCTTCTCAATAACAACGTAATATATTATTTACTAACCGGACTACGACTATCATGGCAAGTAAAGTAAATTACCTGATATTCCTTTGCTACTTCCAGCAACAATTCATTTCCGGCAGCAACCTTTTCTTTATCCAGATTTACAAATGGATCATCTAAAATAAGGAACGGCTTTTCCTCTTTGTACATAGCATCTACCAATGCCAAACGCATACATACGCCGAGCAAATCCTGATATCCTACAGATAACCATCTAGTGTCGCGAAGTTCTCCCTGTTCTTTCATTTTCAAGTTGATATTCGCATCAATCATCCATGCACCACTATTATCCCCTGTGAGCATCTGATAATATTTGGAGAATCCATTTGCAATTGGGTCCATATAGCGGGCAGTGAACTGCTCCTTCGCTTTCATGAGATATTCCTGCGTCAGTTTTACAATATTATACTTTCTCGTATCTCTTTCCTGCTGACTGAGTTGTTCCTCTAATTCTGCCTGCTTTTCGTCACGTAAATCCAACTGCTCCTGCAAGTCCTCTAACTGCTTTGTATACTGTGCTTTTGCACTCTTTAACTCTTCGATTTTTGCATCTGCCTGCTGAATCATACGATTTAGTTCATCAATACTGTATGGACAAATAGATTCTTTCGTCCAGAAAGATTTGTCCTGACGTTTTTCAAAATCGTTTCGCTTTTTATAAACTTCTTCATATGCAGCCAATGCTACTCCATATTCCGCTGCTTTTTCCTGATATTGTCCCAAGATTCCAGAAATATCCTCTGGAATACCGTAACCATATTTTTTTGTAAATTCTACAATTTTCTGCTTTTCACTTTCATAAGCGTTTCTCGCTTCTATACTTTCATTTCTTTTTTCAGAAAGTCTTTCATATTCTCCTAACTGATTTTTTAACTCATACAATTTCGCAGAATATTCTCCAACTTTACAATATATATGAAATCTTCCTAAAAATGCTCCAACTGCTCCATGCACTTGATTCATATGCTCTTTTAAACTGTTCACCTGCCCCTTTAAATCTTTATAATGAGCACGAACAGATTCCTTTTCTTCTTCTACTGCCTGTCTCCATATTCTTCTTTCTTTTTCCGTTCTATGTCCCTGCAACGCGCCAATCAAACAAAAAACCGCACCACAAAGGATGGCAAAAACAATAGATACCAACAAATACTGCTTATTAGCAACGGAAAAGATACGGAAATACCACAGTCCCAATGTCACCAATCCTGCCAACGCAATACCAAGACCTGTGAACATTGGTATTTTATGACTAACCCTTTCAAAAACAGGTTCTTCTGGTTCTACTGCCAGTTCCTGCTCCACCAGCTTTAAATGGGTTTCCAAACTTGCCAGATTTTCCTTCTGTTTATCTGTACTGGTTAATGTTTCTAACGATGTATCAATCTGTTGACGAGTAGGTACTTCCTCTTCAAACATTTCCTCCAATTTGTTCCATGTCTCCAGTTCGTTAATGGTAAGTTCCAAGCCCTTTAATTCGGCTTCTTTATTTTCCATAGTACGAACATTCTTCATCTGCTCTTTGAATTCTGCCTTTTCTGGAACACCATTTGGGAAAAATTCTTTTAATTCGTTAACTTTCGCTTCTTTTTCATCAACTTCTTTGCACATAGCATCATACTGCGCATAAAGTTCTTTCTTGCGGCTTTCCTCACTGGCAACCACCAATGCCGCTGCATAATTCTGACGAATTCCCATTAATTCATCTATCTGAATAGAAATCAACTGTTCCTTACGTTTCACTCCCTCCAGACCTTCCTGGGCTGAGTCGAATGCACGAAGTTCCTGTGTTAACTGTGTAATATAATTTTTACGTTTTTTTATACTTCCAGTTACACGATCAGGTGTTAACTGATTTAATATTTCTTTTAAATGACGACTTGCAGAATCAAAGTTATTAATATCATCTGTATTTTCTGCTAAATTTCCTAATTTGGCATTGATGCGATCCGATACCTCACTCACACAATCATTTTGAGCAATAAAAATACTACGCTTGAAAGATGCACTATCCAAATCAAATATTTCCGCACCAATATCCTCAGAATAATCAAAACATTCCAAATTTGTGCGTAAATCATACAGATGAAACTCATCCATCTTTTCTGTTCGTCCAAAGGTTCTGCTGATTCGGAATGTATTTCCATTCATCTCAAAATCTAACTGTCCGCCAAAAGCACCACCTTGCCATGGACGATAAAGAATGCGTTCTTTATCAAAAGCACCTGCTTCTTTTTTTGCATCTAATCCATAAAACATAGCCTTTAAAAAAGCGGCTAAGGTACTTTTACCCCATGCATTTGACTGGTTAATGACATTAATGCCATCCGTAAAGTTCACAGAAAGATTGGATAACTTACCAAAATTTTCGATATGACATGCTAATAATTTCATAAGTTAAA
>CAZDAP010000019.1:0-12620 GCA_964503585.1 uncultured Lachnobacterium sp.
CAACAGGCCCACAGGGTCCAGTAGGAGCAACAGGCCCACAGGGTCCAGTAGGAGCGACAGGCCCAGAAGGCCCAGAAGGCCCAGAAGGCCCAGAGGGTCCAACAGGTCCACAGGGTCCAGTAGGAGCGACAGGCCCACAGGGTCCAGTAGGAGCAACAGGCCCACAGGGCCCAGTAGGAGCGACAGGCCCAGAAGGCCCAGAAGGTCCAGCGGGCCCAGCAGGTGGAGTATTGGGATTTGCTGATTTTTATGCTCTGATGCCACCAGATAATGCGGCAACAGTTGCACCTGGCACAGATGTAAGTTTCCCAGAGAATGGTCCAATAGGCAGTACGAACATCACACGAACCAGTGCAAGTTCTTTTAACTTAGCACAGATTGGCTCTTATCAAGTGTTGTTTGAAGTAAGCGTGGATGAAGCAGGACAGTTAATGTTGACATTGAATGGCGCAGATTTACCATATACAGTGGTAGGTCGTGCGACAGGTGCTTCTCAAATTGTGGGAATGTCCATCGTAACAACAACAGTAGTGAATTCCATTCTTACAGTCCGTAATCCAGCAGGAAATGCAGCAGCCCTTACCATTACTCCGCTTGCAGGCGGTACTAGACCAGTATCTGCACATCTTGTGATTACCCAGATACAGTAATAGATAAAAGGTGATGTAGTATTTTATATATGAAAAAGAACTAGAATTTTTGTTGGATTATAATAGGATGGATTTTTCCATCGAGTCCTATTTTCAGCATATGAAAGCTATGCCAAAGCATCTATTTTTATGTCAATCAAATGCTGTCGATGGTTTAATTTATAATAGCACAAACCAACAAACAAGAAGCAGGTGAATCACCTGCTTCTTGTTTCGTTTATAGTTTATGCTAGTATTTACCAGCCCCGTATCAATTGACATCTTCTATACGTGTATGATACTCTTTTGCAGGTGAAAGTTAGATGCTACTAACTAAATCCCATGTAGCAAAAAATACTTAGAAAGGAAATTACTATGGCGTATATTTGGATAAATCCAGTGACAGATCGTATGTATGATTCAAAAGTATTAAATGAGTTTCTCCTTAAGCATGGATACAAACGTTTTGACACGTCCACAGATTGGCTTACGGTAGTGAGGGAAAAATATGATATTGCTGTGAAACAATCGACAGATACGGTTATGGATGTAAGATGTCCGAAGGTAAAAGAATTATTAGAGGAAATAAGAATTGATGCTGGTGTTACCTTTCCTGACATTCATCCGATTTTGATTCATTGTGGAGAGGAAGGCAGCCAGAGAGCCGACTTGCTAGATGATGAAAAAATGATTACAACCCCTTGTCAGGCACTTGCAGATATGGGGAATGCATTAGAACTGGAAAATACCCAGTTCATACCATGGAGAAAGTTTTTAGAATTCATTGGTGAGGGGCCAGAAGGAATTTTGCCGACGGAGAGTCCCATTCCTACAGGATTTTTTTCGCAGTTGGATATAAAAACTGACTCAATTACTGGAGAAGAAGAAATACGAGCATATTTCGAAAAATTTTCAAATGAAGAAGAACAGAAAAAAGTACAGTTGGTAGAAATGTTGTATTGCAAGGATGGTTGTCATAATGGGGATGGCATACGGCCATGAAAAGAATGAGAAATAGAAAAAATACCATAAGTAAATTTGCTCCTTTGATTGGCAGCATGTTGATTTTAGGAATTTGGTTTTGGGTGTGCAAACTGGAGTTGTTTAGTCCTTATGTACTGCCTAGTCCAGAAAAAGTATGGGATAGTTTTTTGAAAATGCTGCAATCAGGTGAACTCTTTACGGATATTGTAGTCAGTTTCGGACGAGTATTAAAAGGATTTTTCATAGCATTTCTATTAGCATTTTTCTTAGGTATGTTTCAATTTCTCATACCAAAAGCAGAAAAATGCTACGAATATATCCTAGAATTTTTCCGAAATGTGCCACCCCTTAGCATGATACCACTTCTGATTTTATGGTGTGGTATTGGAGAGGTCACAAAGACAATGATCATTGTTCTGGCTTCCTTTTTTCCGATGTATTTAAACATTGTAAAGGGATTTACCGGTTGCGAGAAAGGTCTCTTAGAGGTAGGAGATGTTTTTGGCTATACAGCCTTTGAAAAGTTTACAAAGATTGTACTCCCCTATGCATCTGCGGACATTTTAGTAGGAATGCGTATCGGCATGGGATATAGCTGGCGAGCTATTATTGGTGCCGAGATGGTGGCGGCTTCTACAGGCCTGGGACATATGATTTTATTTGCACAGCAGATGTCACGTACAGACAAGGTCATTGTTGGCATTTTTACCATTGGTTTTGTTGGATTTGTAACGGATAAGATATTTGGTTTATTTATTAGAAAATGCATGAAAGGGATGGGCGAGAATGGCTGGAATTGAGGTAAAAGACGTACAAAAGAACTACTTTGTAGATGGTAGGAAAATCAACGTTTTAAATGGTGTTCATCTCCGCATTCCAGAAAGAAAAATTACGGTAATTCTTGGGAGAAGCGGCTGTGGAAAGACGACTCTTCTTAGACTAATCGGAGGTCTGGAAAAAGCAGATTCAGGTGAAATACTGTACGATGAGGTACATAAATCCGCCTTTGTGTTTCAAGAAGCACGCCTGATGCCATGGCTTACGGTTTGGGATAATGTGAAATTCGGTCTAAAGAAACAGGATTATGACCCAAAGTTAATTCAAAGCATCATTCATATGGTTGGAATGGATGGATTTGAAAAAGCATATCCAAATCAACTTTCTGGAGGGATGCGGCAGAGAGTAGCAATTGCCAGAGCATTGGCATATCAGCCATCTTTTATTCTAATGGACGAACCATTTGCGGCATTGGATTATTTTACTCGAGAGCAAATGCAGAGGGAATTAATTCGATTGCAGCATGAGAGTGAAACCAGCGTTGTATTTGTTACTCACAGCATTGATGAGGCATTACTTTTAGGGCACAAAATCGTTGTAATTGAAAACGGACGGATAAAATCAGAATTTATTATAGAAGAGGATAACCAAGAGAGAAATCTTCTTGATTCTGAGTACGTGGAACGAAAGAAAAATATCATTGAGAAATTAAATTTATAGGATTTGTAGGAGGCTATTTTGAAAAAGAGAATTTTAAATTTAATTATGGCAGTATGTATGACTGCAACAGTTTTGATAGGATGTGGTGCCAAAGCAGAGACGCATCCAGAAAAGATGGTATTTACTTATGTAACTGCTCCGCTGAATGTTCCAACTATTATTGAAAGAGAAAAAGGTATTTTTTCAAAGACATTTGAAGATATGGGGATTGCAATAGAGTATGCAGAATTGACATCGGGTGCTGACCAGACTCAGGCACTGGCATCTGGTGATGTACAGGTACTTTATGCGGTAGGTGCATCTTCTGTTATTTTATCAGCAGCGAATGGCGCGGACATAAAGATATTGAATATGTATAGCCGTTCTCCTAAGGCGTTCTGTTTATATTCCAAAGATGACAGCATGATTTCTCCTGAAACCCTTCGTGGAAAGACGATTGCTGGCCCAGCAGGAACAAATCTGCATGAACTTTTGGTGTCTTATTTGGCAACAGCAGACATGACTATTGAGGATGTGAATTATGTAAATATGTCCATTCCTGAAGCAAAAGCAGCTTTGGATGGGGGGAGTATTGATGTAGCTTTACTTGCTGGGGCAACTGCATATCAGGCAACACAGCAGGGATACCATATGGTTACAGATGGTGAAGGCTTGATAGATGCAATCATTGCAGTAGCAGTGACAGAAGAATTTTATAATCAGTATCCTGAAATTGTTAAAAAACTGACACAGGCACAGGAAGAAATCATAGCATTTATAAAGGAAAACGAAGCGGAAGCATTGGAAATCGCAGCAAAGGAATTAGACATTGAAATCACTGCAGTGGAGGAAATGTTTGGATACTATGATTTTTCTACAGAAGTTACAGCGGAAGATAAGCAGGGATTGCAGAAGACGGCTGACTTTATGTTTGAGTCTGGTATGATTGAGAGTGAATTAGATACAAGTCGATTGTTTTTTGAATAATGGGAAACACCTTGCTCTGTCATTGATATTATTCCTCAAATAGGCTATAATATGAGCACTTGGTGAGGTAAAGATATGCAGGAAAAGTTGAGTGAAAACACTTATTTTATATATGAAAAAGACATAGAGTATCTTTTGGCTGGGATTGAGTTGTTGTGTAACTACGGTGTTAATCCAAAGATTCGTGAAGTATATGCAGAGGATTTTGTAGACCGACAGAAAGAAAAGTATCCCTTGTTATTTGAACTCTTTGGAAATATGAAACAGAACTATGGCATAGAATTGTTCGAATTTCTGTTGGATTTTGATATAACAGAGTTTACTTTGGAGTCTTATTTTCAGTATATAAAAGATCTGCCAAAGAAAGAGGTTTTAAGGGGCCTCTTACAACAGCCAACAGATGTCATAGAAGATGTTATGACTTCTGAGCAGGAACAGATTACTTTTTATCAAAAAAATAAGACAGAGTTTAGCAGTTATTTCGTGGTAGAGGCTTTATTTCAAAAAACAGATTGGGTCGTTGAGAGTATCGAGAATTTTGTATGTGAACTTCGTACCAAAGATGCTGAAAAATTTTTGGATGGACACATAAGAGAAATAGAAACTTGGAAGCAGAAGATGCAGGAAGCAATGACAAAAGAGGAGCCATTGGCATATTCCGAAAGTCTTATGGGAAAGACCTTTTATAATAGAGGGCCATTCCAAGAGTTTTATTTCATGCCATCTATTTTTATGCCGTTGAGATGTTGCCGCTGGTTTGAAAAAAATCAGATTATGATTTTCGATGCCATTCGTCTTGGGCAGCAGGATAATCGAATGATTTCCGAGGCATTGAAGATGTTATCGGATAAGACTAGATATCAGATTTTGGTATTACTAAAAGAGAAAAAAAGTATGAATGGTATCGAAATTGCAGAGCAGATGAAACTGGCACCATCTACCGTGTCTCATCATATGACACATCTAAAGAATAGTGGATTGGTTCATGAGGAACCTGCTGGAAATACCAAGTATTATAGCATTAATACCCATTGTATGAAAAATTGTATAGAGACTTTGGAGAAGACGTTTTTATAAAAAGACCTGTTACACTATGTGTAGCAAGTCTTTTTTTCTTGACCAGCCACTTATTATATGCTAATATTCGATGTATATCGAATTAGATGCATGTAGAATTAGATGAGAGTCGAATTCAGAATCGGAGGTACATATGGAGAACGTCATAGAAGTAAAGAATTTAAAACGGGAATATATCACCACCAAAGGCTGGTTGTTCCGTAAGAAAAGTAAACTTACAGCTGTGGATGGGATTGATTTTTCTGTAAAAGAAGGAGAAATTTTTGGATTGCTAGGGGAAAACGGAGCGGGAAAAACGACGACGATTAAAATGTTGATTACCTTATTGGCGCCAACTGGAGGAGAGTGTAAAGTGTTGGGCTATGATACATACAAAGAGGCAGAGAAGATTCGTGCAGATATTAATTTTGTGTTTGGCGGGGAAATGGGAGTATATCGTCGACTTTCTGCCAGAGATAATCTTTTGTATTTTGCAGGGTTGTATAAAATCAAGGGAGAAGAGGCAAAGAAACGAACAGAGGAGCTTTTGAAATTGGTGGAATTGGAAGATGCCGCAGATCGATTGGTAGAGACTTATTCGAAAGGCATGATACAAAGACTCCAGATTGCCAGAGGATTGATTAATAATCCGAAAATCATTTTCATGGATGAACCGACAGTTGGACTTGATCCATTGGGCGCAAATATGCTTCGCGATATTATTCGTAAGTTAAAAGCAGATGGCAGAACGGTATTGCTGACCACTCATTACATGCAGGAGGCAGACGAGTTGTGTGATCATATTGCTATTATTAACAAAGGTAAGATTATTGCAATGGATACCCCAGAGAATTTAAAGAGAAATTATGGTCCGAAAGGAACAGAGAGTACCTTAGAGCAGGTGTTCTTAAACTTGATAAAGAAAGAGGGAAAATAGGATGGAAAAACTAGGTATTTATTTTCAAATTATTAGTTCCACAATGAAATTGCAGATGAAACAATCCTTTGCCCGTCCTATGTTTCGTTTCTGTCTCATCTGTAACCCAATTGTGAATACGATTTTCTTATATGAAATGTTTTTGCAAAAAGGGACAGATGCATTTTTGAATTATGTGGTTTTAGGCGCAGGGCTCATGGGAATTTGGAGCTGCATCTGTTTTTCATCGGTGGGAGACATCAATCGTGAGCGATGGTCTGGAACTTTACCACTTATCTATGTGGCTCCTGGAGGATTTGGACTCATTATTTTTGGGAAAGTGTTAGGAAATACAGTCATGTCCTTGCTTACCTTTGTGCTTTCTTATGTGACAGCAGGGCTGATTTCAGGAAAATGGCTATTTGTTGAAAATATAGGTATTTTTTGTTTATCTATGATTTTGACAATCATTTGTTTTATCGTAGTGTCTTTGTGTTTTGCTTATATTATGATGCTGTCACGAAAGACGGAGTTGTATATGAATTTGATTGAAATACCATTGGTGTTTATTTGTGGATTTACATTTCCAGTGGAGATTCTGCCAACTTGGGCACAAAACATTTCCAATGCTTTGGCACCTACATGGGCTGTACGAATGCTTCGCATGAGCGTTGGAGAGGTACAGTATAAAACCTATTTGGAATATATGGGAATGTTGGCTGTGGAATTAATTATACTGACGGTATTTACAGTGGGATTATATTATTGGATGGATAAAAGAATCCGTATTCGCGCTACATTGGAGGTGAGCTAAGATGCATTTTTTACATATGGCATGGTTGAATTTTAAGGGACAAAGAGCAGCGTTTAATTTAGAAGAATTTCTTTTGCTAGAAACGGCATATCCATTTTTAACATTAATGTTTCATTGTGTTTTGGCAGGTTATGCATTTGACACCGCAAACTTAACGGACTGGGTAATTGGAAATGCGTTTTTACTTTGTACCAATATTTGTGTGTTTTCTCTAGGGAGTAGTTTTCGTGCAGAAAGAGCCTATGGAAGAATTCGCTCGATTATGATTGGAAAAACATCCAAATTGGAGATTGTGTTACAGAAAGGTTTTTTCTCTGGTTTGGTAAGTTTTGGAACCACCTTCGTGGGATTCGCAGCGGGTTGTATGGTGTTTGGAATTTCTATGGAAGGGATTCCTTGGGGGATTCTGTTATTGTGTTTCATGACAGCGATGTTTGCAGCAATGGGATTTGGTATGGTTTTGTCCGTATTTGGACTATTGTCCCACCAAATGCATTTGATACTAAATCTTATGGAATACGTGCTTTTGATTTTTACAGGTTCTAACTTTCCAGTAGCGCAGTTACCTTCTTTTTTACAAGTGATTTCTTATGCTCTACCATTGACAAGAAGTATCGCGGCAGCAAGAGGTGTTGTTAACGGAATGGAGTGGACAAAAGTTTTGGAATTATTGAGTGGTGAAATTTTAGTAGGAATTGGATATATCTTATTGGCGGCATCCCTTGTGAAATGGGCAGAAAAAGAAGCCATAAAGAATGGAACATTGGAGTTGTTTTAAGAAATAGTATAATATGAAATCTTCCTGAGAAGACTAATACCAAAATGCTTCGGAGGATGATTATGGATAAATATTTTTATGGTTGGTATTTTAAATGTCAGTCTGATGGACAAACATTGGCAATAATACCAGCAGTACATGGAGCAGGATGTGAGCGCACCTGCTCTATTCAATTTATAACAGAGAATGATAGTTGGACTGTGGATTTTCCTGTTTCAAAATTTCATCAAGAAAAAAATGTTATTACAATAGATAAAAATTCCTTTGGAAGCAAGGGGGTATATATGGATGTATCCACATTGGAGTTAAAGGTACAAGGAAGTTTACATTTTTCCAATCTTTCTCCTATAAAATACGACATCATGGGGCCCTTCAAATTTGTTCCATTCATGGAATGTCGTCATAGTGTTTACAGCATGAAACATAGAGTGGAAGGACAACTCTGTATAAATGGAAAAGACTATGTGTTTGAAAATGCTTTGGGATATTGGGAAGGGGACAGAGGAGTTTCTTTTCCAAAAGAATATGCATGGACTCAATGTCTTTTACCAGAAGGAAGTATGATGTTATCCATAGCTGACATTCCCTTGGCAGGATTTCATTTTACGGGTATAATAGGAGTAGTTCGATGGAAAGAAAAAGAGTATCGATTTGCCACTTATTTAGGGGCAAGAGTTGTGCAGAGGACTAGGGAAAGAATTTTAGTTCGACAGGGAAATATGGAACTAGAAGTAAGGCTGCTAGAAAAAGAGGCACATCCGTTGAAGGCTCCTAGCAATGGAACCATGATACGTACCATCCGAGAGAATGTTAGATGTAAAGCATTTTATCGTCTGCGAAAAAATGGACAAACCATATTTGCACTGAAAATGGACAAGGCTTCCTTCGAATACGAGTATAAATAAAGAAAAGGTGTAAAGATAACTTATGAGTTAGTTAGATGTTCTTGGCAGAAACGTATTTTCTAGGTATAATGAATAGGAAAATATAAAATATGGAGTAGAAATATGTTAGATGTTTTAACCCGTGCAGGGTGTTTTATTGCAATTATTGTTGCTGGCTATGTGCTTCGCAAAGTGAATTTTTTCAAAGAAGGAGACTTTGCAGTATTGTCTAAAATTACATTAAAAATCACACTTCCAGCAGCGTTCATTTCAAATTTTTCTGGAAAACAGTTGGAACCATCCATGTTATCATTTACATTTATGGCTTTGGGTGCAGGTATCTTATATATGATATTGGGATATTTGATTAATCTAGGGAAAAGCAAAGAAGAAAAGGCATTTGGTGTATTAAATTTACCTGGCTACAATATAGGAAATTTTACCATTCCATTTGTACAGAGTTTTTTAGGACCTGTAGGTGTAATTACCACCAGTTTATTTGACGCAGGAAATGCTTTTGTATGTTTAGGAGGAGCCTTTGGCGTTGCTTCTAGTATTAAGGGAACTGGAAAGTTTTCGATTAAGAGAGTGTTTAAAGCATTGTCAAAATCAGTAGCGTTTCTAACCTGTATAACCATGATGATTTTAGGAATGCTTGGAATTACACTTCCATCACCAATTATTCAGTTAGCAGACATTGTGGGTGGTGCAAATGCATTTATCGCAATGTTGATGCTGGGTGTTGGATTTAAACTTTCGGGTGACAAGAGTCAAATTGGAACCATTGTAAAGATTTTATCTGTAAGATATGGCGTAGCACTTATTTTGGCAGTTGTTTTTTATCATTTACCATTGGAATTGGAAGCGCGTACAGCACTTATGGTACTTGCATTTAGTCCAATTGGCTCGGCAGTACCAGCGTTTACAGAGGAAATGGGTGGCGATGCTGGTCTTTCGGCAGCATTGAATTCAATTTCTATTATTTGTAGTATTGTTTTCATGATTTCGATACTCATTTTTATGTTATAGGAGGAAAATACATATGAAAAAGCGAGGCAAATTAGTAGTAGTGGCAGCACTGGTTGTAATGATTGGTGCTATGGTAACAGGTTGTGATTGGGCTGGTTTTGGCAGTAGTTTAAATGATCTTTCCGGTAGTATTAAAGGTAATACTTATGAATGTCAGTTTTATTCCAATTCTGGTGAGTTATTCATGACTGCAGAAGGAACGAACATCAATCTTTCTGCTAATATTGTAGATGAATATACGTATTCTGGCGATACATGGGAACGAACAGAGACAATGTCTTCTGTAATTACCATTACTGTTGATGGAAAACAGATTGAAAGTTGTGGTAGTACTGTGCTCTTTATCGAAGAAGGCTTAGAGCCAGATGTGGAGTTTGATACAGCAGACATTCATATTTCCAGTGATGCAGATAGTATTGGTGATTTGACGATTATTGCAGAAACAGTAAATAAATACAAAAATTATTTTGGTAAAGGAACCGTAGTAGTTATCCAGAGTCAGTTAGGTGATCCTATTTGTGCATTTTCTGGTGATGATGTTTACTGGGAAGTTAGCGAAAATTTACCAAAGACAACAAAACTTATGATAGATGGAAAAGCACTTTATATTCATAGAGCGAATTTCCAGATTATTGATAAAGAGCTTTTAGAGTAGATAGAAATTCAGCCCAGAAAAGAAATTTTCTGGGCTATTATTTTACATAAATAATAACAAACTCGCAGAAATTCGCTCAGAACTTTTAGAAGCAGATGCTAAGGAAGCTGTAGCAAAGCTAAAGCTCATGGGGCTTTCACAGGAAGAAGCACATGGGTTAATTGATAAATACTGGAATTAGGAGGCGTGGAAAATGAAACGATATATATCTGTTTTTGAGATGATAATTAGAAGTAGTTTTTATAAAGTGCTTGGTATTTTAGCCTCACTCAGTGTACTAGAGTTAGGAACCTTTTATATTGCGATGCAACAGCCTTTGGCAAGTATTCAGCCAAATTTGGAAGAACTCGTGGATCAAAGCCATTTTATGTATATGTTTGCTATTGCTTATCTGCTGATTACAGTTGTATTGGTTTTATCAGGAACAAATATTGGAAGCATGCAGGGCTATACATTACAGAGATTACGCATCAAAGAGAAAAGAGTATTTTTACTGCAATGTATTTATAATATTCTCTGTTATGTTCTTTTGTGGGCAACACAGGTTGGCGTGCTTTTAGCAGCATCCAATTATTATATGACACATAAAACCGACGCAATTTTGACCAATCAGACGGTATTTTTAGCCTTTCATAGAAATGATTTTATGCACAGTATTTTACCAATCCAGGACACTCTAAACTGGGTATTACTTTTCGCAATTATTGTATGCACAGGTAGTTTTGCAGCAGATTTTACCAGAATGCAACGACGTGGAAAAGTGGCTTGGATATTGATTATTTTTGTAGCGATAGCATTTGTTTCGTTTCCAAGAGGCTTGGAGGAAGAACCAATAATTTTGATTATCGGAATGATTGCTTATTCTGCATTTATTTGCCTAAGAAACATTTTTTATAGGGAGGAAGAGGATGAAAGTGAAGGATAAGTATGGGTGGTTGAAAAGTTATGCACCGCCGGGAATTCATTTGGCACAAGAGGTCAGATACTGGATGATGACTATGGTGGCTAGTACTGTTTGGAGCATGTTATTTATCGTCCGCTATATGGAAAATAGAAGTCTGCTCTATAAGACAGTGGCTGGAAAGAAGGTTCTCATAGAAGGGGCACTGATGCCGAATTTTGAGTACTTAACAGATAATTTGTTTGAAGTGTTTTCTATGGTCATTATTTATTGTGTCATTATAGCCATTTATCATTATTTTTACCACTATCAGGGCAGTAAAATGATGTATTTTATGAAACGTTTGCCAAACAAATGGGAAGTACATATTCGTTGTTTGAGTTTACCAGTATGTGGAAGTGTAATCGCAATAGTCTATATGCTAGTGTTACGCATGTTATATTACGCGATTTATATCTTGTGTACACCAAGTCAATGTCTGGTACTTTAAAAGGAGGGAAAGCCATGTTAGAAATTAGAAATGTACATAAATCCTATGGAAAGCAGGAGGCATTAAAGGATGTGAGTCTTTCCATTCCGCAAGGAGAGATTATCGGTTTATTTGGAGAAAATGGAGCAGGGAAAACCACACTGATGAAGTGTATTTTAGGTTTCTTATCCTATAAGGGAGAAATCACATTGGATGGAAAAAAGATTACACCAGAGAATATTGAACAGATTTCCTTTGCTACCAGTGAACATTCATTTATCCCAAATTTAACAGCAAGACTGCATGCAGAATTTTACAAAGAGCATTTTTCAAAGTTCTCAGAAAAGCGATTCAAAATTCTCATGGAATTCTTTGACCTGCCTATGGATAAGCCAATTAAGAGCTTTTCGACAGGTCAAAAGAATCAGTTTGAAGTCATTGTTGCCATGTGTCAGGGTGCAAATTACATTCTGATGGATGAACCATTTGCAGGAAATGATGTATTTAACAGAGAGGACTTTTATAAGGTATTACTTGGTATTTTAGAGCCACATGAAACAGTACTTCTTTCTACCCATTTGATTGAGGAAGTATCGGAATTTATCGGCAGAGCCATCCTCATTCGTAAGGGTGAAATCGTGGCAAATGCTACTATGGATGAGATTGAAGAACAGGGGGATAACCTCATGTCCTATATTAAGAAAACCTATAATTATAAGGCAGACCGTGTAGGTCGTGCCATCAGTGAATTGGAGTGGGAGGAGGAATAGATTATGAAAAAATCCTTCGTACTATTTATAGCATTGGTTTTACTAGCAGTGACTGTGGTATGTTATGGACAGACCACGATTATGGCGGAGCGAGATCAGGTACAGATTACGGAACATGTGCTTTACGGGGACAAATCCCTGGTGGAAGGTGTGACCATAGAAATGGAAAATCACTATGAGAATCATATGTTTTGGAATACCACCTATGTGCTGGGTGAAGAGCCTGTGATTTCGACAGATTATGCATTTTATTTGGAAGAGCAGAATTATTA
>CAZDAP010000020.1:0-12410 GCA_964503585.1 uncultured Lachnobacterium sp.
TTTTGCAAGCTCCCTTTTTATTATTCTTCTACTCTTAATGCATCTGCCAATTCTTTTATTTCTTCACTGGTAGATGTCCCTGGAACCCAACATAACAGGTTCGTATTGTCCATATTCTCATAACGAGGAATTAAATGAAGATGGAAATGGAAAACGGTCTGTCCTGAAATTTCACCATTATTCTGTACTAAGTTGTAACCTTCACAGCCTAATACCTTTTTAGCATGTTTGATTACTTTCTGTCCTACTTTTGCTGCCTTGCCTAATACTTCAGGATCAATTTCATAGATATCTGCATAATGATTTTTAGGAACCACCAATGCATGACCTTTCGTTGCTGGCGCAACATCCATAAACACATTGAAGTCATCATCTTCATAGATACTGTTCGTTGGAATATCTCCATTCGCTATTTTACAAAAAATACAATCATCTTTTCTCATTCTTCTATCTCCCTATTATTTAAAATAAAAATACCTGATCCAGCATACGCAGAGTCTTAAAGTTTCCCTTCGCCGACATGTCGCCTGTCATAAATGCTCTCTGGAAGGTCATGCGACCATCTACGATGGATTGCATCACACTGGCTGGCATTTTTCCATAAACATCGGCATTATCCATCTGTCCATAATGCACTTCTAACTTCTCATTGTGAACTGAGATATACAATGGGTTCTTATAACCTTCAATGGTAATGGAATAGGTTGCACTAAAATCATCCTGTACTACAAAGTGACTCTCCAATTCCTTTACAAATGGTTCTCTCTCTTCACTTGCACTCTTTCCTAGCATATCCTTAAACATAGAGGCTAGTTCTTCAATATCTTCCTTCTGCTTCTTTACATAAGAATCATTGGATACATATTTGGAAAGCTGCTCACTTTCCTGTGGAGTCAGGTTCAACTGCTGTGTACGAAGCACCGTCTGCTTTACCGCTGAATTACTAGATGGAAGCGTCTTAATCTTCTGTGAAATCATACGATAAAGATTCTCCGCTTTCTTTTCTATAATGAGTGTATATTCATTATTCATCTGGAAAGTTACCAAATCTTCCACATATCCACAAAGTCCAGGACATGGCTGTCCACCAAGAATTTCCCAGGCATTTGATAAAGTCAATTCTCCTTCTCTTTCACCATAGGTTGTGGACATAACGATTGGCTGCATATACAGGGTACTGATTTTTTCTTTGTCCCCATACAACCAGCATGCATCCAAAAACTGCTGCATATATCCGCCAATTCCCAACCACTCAACGGTAGTTGCCAAAATAATACCATCTGCATCTTTGAATGTCTGTGGCAAAGTGGCGATTTCTCTTTTATGCTCATAAATATTATATCTTTCAACTTTTACACGGAGCTCTTTTAATACATCTTCCATCTTATCCAACACATATAATGTAGGATCATCTAAAAGACCACGACCTCCATAATATACATTAATTTTCATGTTCTACCTCACGTTTTTTCATTGGTCTTTCTTAAGTATATAAATTTTGCTCATTAAAATCAATCTTTTTAGTATTTCTTCTATACAAAATAATGCAAAGCAAAAATCCCATAACTAATCCACCAATATGACCCCAATTATCCACGTTTCCTTCCGATACCCCATAATACAAACACAGAACAATCATTCCGATCATGCCTTTTCCTGTCAATGTTTCGTATCTTCCCTTATGAACAATCACAATCCACGCTAAGGCTCCCACAATTCCAAAAACGGAACCCGATGCACCTGCTGACACCGCATATTCTCCACTATGTAGCATTTCGAAATAAGATAATGTACATCCGCCAATACCTGCCACCAAATAAAGCAACAAGTATTTCCATTTTCCCAATGCTCGCTCTAAAATCTGACCTGCTGCAAATAGCATAACCATATTATTGAGCAAATGACCAAATCCAAAATGCATAAACGTCGCTGTTAAAAGTCTCCAATATTCACCATTTTCTGCAATATAAGGCGGATAAACCGCACCCATTTTCATTAAATATGCACCATTTTCCGTCTGCCCAAACATTTCTAACACAATAAAAACCAGAGCATTTATAAGTATCAAAGCAATTGTTACATTCATTTTTTGTAGTCCTTTTAAAAATATTCTCCTTATTATACTACAAAAAACGATATTTCACATCTGCAAATCGAATAACATCACCTACTTGCAATAAGCGACGCTCCCTAAAATTTAAAACATCATCATTTACAAATGTTCCGTTGGTAGAATTCATATCTTCTATATAATATCCATCTGCATATTCTATTTTTGCATGAATATGGCTAACCGTCTCTTTATTAATCTGCATATGCGCCCGTTGACTTTTTCCAACGACACATATTCTTTTATCCAATTCAAAATCCAAATAATCCCCAAATCCCTCATAGATCAGAACCCCTCTTGGTTCTCCAATGGAGGCCGCAATACATACCGTCGGATGAACCGCAAATGCTGCGACCTCCTCTTCTTCCTTTGGATATACCACGGTTGGGATCTCTTCTTTGGGGTTTCGAACCAGAATTTCTTTCGCTCTTTTGCAAAGTTCTGTTAATTTTTCTTCTATTTGTTTTTGCAGAGACTTTTCCCTCGATAATAACGTCTTCTCTTCTTCTCTATATACACATTCGCTTTCTACTACGCCTAACCCTTTTGCTTCCTGGGATTGCTCTTCATGCATCTTCTCCCTAGTCTCTTTTATTCGTCTTCCCAAAATCGCATTTTTCAAATCGCACACTTGATAGTCTTCCATTAATGTTAATTCGTATAGCGCATAGGCACTTTGCACGGCTTCATGATCCGAGTGATCCAGTTTTGTTAATAAATATTCCAATAACTTCTGTATTTCACGCAAAACCGTATGATTAGACTCTGGATTAAATACAAACGAGATATCCTTTCCCTTGTTGCTCAAAAAAATGAACTGGGGGTCTATCACTAATCCATTTCCATCTAACAGGTTCCACTCTAAAACCTCTAATTGCTCACAAATTCTTAAAATGAGAAACTCGAAAAAAGAGTAATCCAACATCTGGATTTTTGCATAGTTATCCAATGCCTGCTTCCCAGAAATATTATACCAGTACTGTCCCTGACCATTTATAAAACAACGCTCTACTGGTATCATACCCTTTAGTTTTTGACGTAACATAATGCGTATATCCAAACTGTCCTCCATCAAAGCTGGCACTTTCATGTAACTGGCATTGATATCTCTTTCATATGCAATCAACTCTTTATTCACTGTTTAATTCCTCCCCAAATTCTTTTAAAATCCATACATCATAAAATCTGGCAACCCCATTCCACTCACTTATATCTTTCGAAATTTCTTTTTCCGCGCTTTCTTTATAAAACTGAATTCCCTCCTGCAATACAGCCAACATCATATAAAGCATAAGCGGTATCCAAATCACAGCCTCAATCGTAAAACTCCCCTTTTGCATTTTCATAGAATAACGCCCTCCCCTATATATTCCACATGCTGTAGTAACCATCCTATAAATAAAAATGGGACAAAGGGCATCTCATACGAGCCCTTTTTCTTAAAAAATACAAGTAAAATCAGTCCTGCAATAGCACCAAACGTAGCCGCAATCATACATATCCCCAATAATTCTTCCACAGAATAAAGCATACCCATAGCACATAAAAGAATTCCGTCTCCATAACCGACTGCCTGTCTGGTACAATAACCAACGATTAGACATACTAAACCAGGTATCATCGCAAGTCCTATACTGATTAATTCTCTGTCACTACATAAAGAGTACAAAAAACTACAACCACCTAGACAAAGTGATACCCATAACGGAATCTCCTTCGTCCGTACATCCCAAATTCCTTGTATCAATAAGCACACTCCCGCCATTATATCCATAACATTATCCTTTCTAAATCCTAATAACAAAAACTACAGGCCCTTTTCTCTCCAACTTCTGACAATGGAACTTTTGAAATTGTTCTCTTTAAGGAACTACAGGATAATTGTCCATGATAAAGTGTTCCATAATCCGTAAAATAAACCACATGTCCCTCGGCAATATCCTGTGTACATCGATTGCATGGATTATATACCTGTCCATTTTTTCCTCTATAAAGTGCCACATCTGTCAACTTTGCATCTTGAATGCTTAAATTCAAACTTCGACAACTTACATCTTTATGGTATACTGTTCCCGTTTCTGTTATATAAACCCATTCTTCTTCGGAGCTTCCAGAATACAAATCTCCCTTCCATTTTACAAAACTGTTCTCGGAAATCAGCCAAAGTCCTTTGTATCCAAAGAATTCAATGGGAAACTTGACCATATAATTCGCCTGAAGTATGATCTCCTTTCCTGAAAACTGCGATCCGATTAAAGAGACCCCAAGTACACCACCTGTTACATATTCACTTATATTCTCATCTTGGGATAACGCATATTTAAACAAACCTTCTGCGCTTAAAAATAGTACTTCCTCCGTATCCGTCAGACAACTTTCTACGGCAACTGTACGACCTGCATACACCAACGCCTCTTCTACAGCGGCTTGAACAAAAAGGATACGAAAGAAAAATAAAATAATAAGCAAAAACCCTGCTGTAAGAGGAAGAACCACAACTGCCTCCACTGTCAAAGAACCCTTTCGGTAGGTACAGAAAGATGTCTCTTTATAAAATTTATTTATATGCGTGCATAGGTCCGGAGAGCCCGCTTTATTTTGTATTTTACTTAGATTCTTTTTAAGAGACATCTTTTTGTACCTACCTTTTTAATATCCGAACTCCTCCTGAAGGGAAATCTCATAGTTCCAATCAGGCACGATTCTTTCTACAGAAAAAAACACAGGAACATATTCATAGGTTACTTGAATATTTAGATGAACAATCCACTCTTCTAGACAGATATTCTCATTCTCATACTTTTCCCGTAAGGTCAGTTCCTGCACATCCATTGCTCTCTTTGCCAACTGGGTATCCTTTTGAAAAAGCAATAATATCCCCAAATATTCTTCATAACCCAATCCATTTGAACAATTTTTTGCCTTGATATATCCATCTCCAATTGACGATAAGGCCTCCAAATCCATGGTCCATGTGGTATCACTTTTTATGAGTGCTATTTTTCCACCAGTTAATAAGGTTCTAATATCTAAAATACCCTCTACAAAAGCCCATGCTGCCAGCACGGCAGTTTTTACTACATTGATTAATACGGGATTCAAGGATGAACCAACGATTGCAATAGCAAGCAGCCTCGCCTGCTCTACTTTTGTGGGATTACTAACTAAATAAAAGAAATTGGCAGCCTCACGGATTCCTAGTAATTGTGTTACAACCGCTTTCATATTCTCTACCTCCGTTGACTTGCCACCTAATACATATTCCACTTCATATTTCAAGGCATGTTCCTTCTCATCCATGTAATTTGACAGGTATGTGAGCAGATATTGTTGAAATAAAACTCGTGTATACCAATCAGAATCCTTAATATTTGGATTATACGCCGCTGGCAATTCTCTCTGGGACACTACCTTTGTTAAGTCCATCTCATGCTCTGATAAACTGCTGGTATCCTCTAAGACTAAAGATAAAATTCCTGTTTCTCGAAGTTTCAAAATAATTTCTAGTGGATTCTCTGTTCCTGAATACGGATTTTCTTCAGAAACCTCTTCTTCACCAGAAACACCTGTGCTACCCACAGAATTTTGCTCTTCTTCCATTTCTGTTAGTGCCTTTTCAATTGTAGAAAAATCAAAACTACTACTGTCTTTTATTTCCTTCATTCCTTCATACTGGTTATAAATGGTTTTTGCCGTTTCGTATAACAGATTCTTCTCCATATAACCAGTAACTGCCTGAATAAAGGCCTTGCCGCCAGCATCTGTTAGTCTTGTATACCCCTCTTGCTTCATTTCTTTTATCTGAAACTGAAAGAAATTGGTCCCAAGACTATCTTCTGTCTTTCGGTTTTCTACACTCTCTTCTATGTTTCCTTCTACATCACTTTGTTTACACGCCAATAATCGGTATTCCTCCCATAAATAGGTATTGTACTCCGCAAATGCTGACTCCAATGCTACCTGCGTCTGTAATTGCATTAAACGTCGCATCTGCTGAAAGCGACTGGCTTCCAATAGTGCAAACAATGCGGATGCAACTAACATCATCGACAAGAGAGAAAATATGGTGATACTTCCTTTTTTCACACATCACCTGCCTGATCTCGAATCGTATCAAATAAATCATTTATCAAATCCGTTATCTGATCCTTAAAAATAAGAACTAATCCAACCAAAACCACAATGATTAAAATAAGTTCAACAACACCTGCTCCACTTTCATCTTCTAAAAAATCCTTTATTCGCAACATACGAATCTCCTTTCTGTACTTATATATTCTCTATATGGAAAAGCCCATAACTGCTGGTGCCATTACAATTACCATGACCAGCACCATCATAAGCATCATTGGAATCAACATCTTTGTAGATGCTTCCTCCCCTAATTTTTTTGCCAAAAGAAGCCTTTGGTCATATGCCTGCTTCGCCTCCAAACTAAGTTGCTGGCAAATATCCTTGCTCCCCTTTTCCAAATTATTTACCAATAATCGCACCAGTCTTCGATAAGACATGGTATCCATCTGTTTTGCAAAATTCTCATAAGCTGCTTTCTCTTTCTCCCCTTCGCTTAGCCTCCTGTCCATCTGCAAAATAGCCGTGTATACTTCTGATTCTTCCACCAACTGCTTCTTCTGTTTTTCTTTGTATTGATATGCGATTCTATGCCAAGCTTGTCTCGTCGTCATCCCCGCTTCCAACAGTATGAGTAATTGATTTAGAATTTCCGGATATAATAGCTCTCTTTGCTGTCGTCGTTTCTCTTCCATATTTTCTTTTTCTTTCTTCTTGGCAAAAACCAGTAGTACCACTGATAAGACCTCCAAAACAAGAATCTTTAATGAAAGATATTCTTTTTTTTCCTTCCACTCGGTAGCATAACCAGCCAGTTCCGTAGGCAATTGGAAGAGTTCTTCTCCCTCCTTTTCTTGTTGCTCCTTTATCCAGTCAGATAATTCCTTTTCCACCTGTTCTTTTACGGTTATCTCTGGTTTCTCCAGTCGAAATGGAAACCGGTATGTTTTCTCATAGTTTCCACAGGTAAGCAGTACGGTAGCCGTTATGGTTAAACCCTCTTCTGGTATTTTTTCTGATAGAAAACCTCCATCTGCATCAACCACTCCAGTTGGTGAAAAACTCCATTCTGCTTCTACTAATTCTTCTTCATAGGATTCTTTTAAAGGTATGCCATCCTGTACATTTGAAAAATCCAGTTCTATGGTCTCTATCGCTTTCGAAAAGAAACGCTCTGCCTCTTCTTCCGTGACTCTTCTTGGCTCTACCTCCAAGAACACCTCCTCTTCCTGAAAAACATCTTCAACCCCTAAGAGCAAATCAACATCTACCGATTCTCCCCCTAGTTCATCTCGTACTATCGTCCCCGCTTCCTCCAATACTCCACTTTTCGTATCCACATATAGCGCAATCAAAAACACAAAAACGTAGACCAAAGCAAGTTTTATTCCTTCTTTTTTCTCCATAACTACACCTGAATTCTTAGAATCTTTTCCGAAAGCAGCAGTGCTAATCCATAACCAATCAGACAAATACTCATACACAAAATTCCTGTTGGATTATGATACAAAACACTCATATAATCCCAAGAGGATACTTGCAAAAATAAAAGGATTCCTAATGGTACTACATTCATAACCTGCTGCTCCAATTTCTTTGATGCAATCATGACTTCAATTTCTTTTCTTGCATCATATTTATCCTGTATGTGCTGTGCTACTTCTTCAATAATACGTCGCCAATTTCCGCCACTGCGTTTTCCGTATTCAAACAATTCCGCAAACGTTATAATGTCTTCTAAACCACTTCGATAGGCAAACTGAAGTATCAGTTTTTCAATGGGTACGTTCAATGCCACCGAATGATTTATTTCCTTAACCTCTTTAAAAAACAAAGAATTTTCCCCATACATAATCCATAATTCCTTTTGTACTTCCCTCCATGCGTTTTCCATAGAAATACCTGCCTGTAAAGAGGTATTTAATACACGTATTCCATTGATAAATTCATCCAGAAGTTCTTGCTTTTGCCGTTCTAAACCACTTTCTTTTTCTTTCTTATAAAACAATAGAAAAACTACTGGCATACAACAAACTCCCCAAATTGACCGATAAAACAAAATTGCAATTAAAACTGACAGCAATAAAGAAACAACGATTACTTTTCCTATATCTTTTTTTGTGAAATGATACTGCCTATAATCCACATATCTGCTCCTCTCTTCCACATAATTTTTCTCTTCTTTGTAATTCACCCTTTTTCTTGAGACCATCTTCGTATTCATATAGTTTATGTAATCGAATCACTCCATTTTTTACTCCAAGCACTTCGGAAATTTCTACTACTCGCCGTTTTTGATCCCGTCCTCTTTCCAGATGAATAAGAACATCTATACCCGATGCAATTTGCTGTCTAACTGCAGCAAGGGGTAGTTCCATTCCCATAAGTACCATTGTTTCTAATCGGTTTAACATATCCTGTGTCGAATTTGCGTGACCAGTGGAAAGACTACCATCATGCCCTGTATTCATTGCCTGTAGCATATCCAATGCCTCCTCACCACGACATTCTCCTACAATAATTCGATCTGGACGCATACGCAGCGCCGTATGTATCAGTTCTCGCGCCGTAATCGGTTTGACACCTTCTGTATTCCTGCTTCGCGTTTCTAAGCGGACTATATTTTTTATTCCCTGAAGTTTTAATTCTGCCGAATCTTCAATGGTAATAATCCTTTCCTCCTGAGGTATAAACCCAGATAATGCATTCAAAAATGTTGTTTTCCCAGAACTTGTCCCTCCTGAAATAAACAAATTATACCTGCATACAACTAATTCCTTTAAAAAATCAGCCACCTCCTTGGTTAACGCTCCCATGTCAACCAAAGTATCCATGTCCAAAGCTCTCTTTGAAAACTTTCGAATGGAAATCGCGGAACCATCAATCGCTATTGGAAAAAGTACAACATTTACTCTAGAACCATCCTCCAATCTTGTATCCACGATAGGCGAAGACATATTTACTACTCGATTATGACGTCCTACAATCTGCTGAATCACATCCTGCAATTTATCTTCGGAAGAAAATGCATGCGGATATTTATGAAAACTTCCATTTTTCTCAAAGAAAACTTCATTGGGACCATTTACCATAATCTCTGTAACCGTATCGTCCTCTAACAATTCCTGCAAAATATCCAATTTTCGCAAGGAATTAAATACCCTTTGTTCCACATAAAGTCTCTCTTTGATGGACAAACTGGATACTCCTTCCAGATGAGCCATTTTTCTCGCAATCAACTCTCTCAATTCCTCATCTGGCATTTCTCTTCCCAAGTCCATACAATCAAGAATACTTTCTTTTAACTGCTCACATATATGCTCCATCCTCATTCTCCATCCAATTTATTTCTCTTAGTCGATCTCCAAGAGCACTCCATAGCCAGTTCTTTGCTAGTTGACGCCAACTCCTTTCTTTTACTAGAGATACTGGCACTTCCATCTGACAAAATTTCTGTAAAATATGCGCTTTTCCTTGATTTTTTATATCATAGAAAAAATGCGCTTCTCTCCAACTGGTTTCTTCTTTTCGCTCTGTTAAAAAATAGATTTGCTGGCACTGCTCCATAAACTCCAGCATTCCTGGAAAAACCCCACCGAAGTTAATAATGATTTTTTCATATCCTCTTTCTTTTTGCAGTATCTGTATCATCTTCAGGTATATTTCCCCCTCCGTTTCTGCCAAACATTGGGTATTTTTTACTGGATAAATAAAATCCCATTTCTGCTCATGTCCAATACTGGCGGCTAAACGATGACTGGTAAAATTGCCCGTTATGGCCACTGCCATCAAATCCTCCATTCCCAAGGTCTCTTCATCCCAATCCAAATCCGTTGCAAACCCACTATATGGTTGTATATCTATGACCAGAACTCGCTCTTTTTCACCTAAAATCTCTGCCAAAAGTGTCGTAAATGGTATTTGCATGGATTCTTTTGCTACAGAAAATACTCCTGTCATCTGCATTTTTCCACTTCCTGTTTGTCCCAAGTTCTCGGAATCCTTTTGTGTTACTTGTTTTTCTAATTCTTCCATGATCTTGTAAACTGCCTGATATTTTTCCACGAAAAATATATTCTCTTTTTCAGACGGTGCTGTCTCCACTCCGTTTTCCTGCAATACAAACAGAATGCTATTTTTCACTTTTAGTTCTTCAAAATCATTGCCATCCCCTGCAATAATTACGTGAAATTTTTGTTCCTGCATAGCCTCATTGATGCTATGAAACACATGAATCTCATATGAATCCTTATAATGATTCATCACGCATTTTACAAAACGCGCCTCATATTCCTCATCCTCAATACAAATCGCCAGTTTTGTTTTGCCCATGTAACCTCCTTATGAAATAAATATAATGTCTGTGGCTATGAGTCCGAATAAGATTGCCAAAGAAAAGTGAATACGTCCATGCTCCATGGAAAAAGGCTGATAACTTTCTCTCTTTCCTTTTAGAATTTCATAAACGTAAGTACCAACATTTCTCACACTTGAAAAAAACATGTCATAATACAGCAGTTTTACAAAGGAAAAAATAGCAGCAAATAAAAATGCAAACACAATACACCACAATAATTCTCTGAAATTAATAAATCCACCTATTAGGGAAAATAATTTGATGTCTCCAGCGCCTAAGGCTCCCGCCAGAAACAAAAGATATAAAAGGATAACCGGAAAAGAAATTAGAAATATCCCTGTGAATAGTCCATCCATCCCATCACAGAAAACTCTACGGATTAAGGAGATCGCCAATCCTATCAGAATCAGCCGGTTACTGATTCTCATGCTCCTAAAATCCATGCCCACAGCGACCAATACTAGTCCGTAAGCAATTAACATTCTCATCACCTCTTTTGTTGTAAATCGAATTATAACAACGCATATGCGTTTTGTCTATGCCTTTTTATTTTTTTCACAATTTTTGTGAAGAACTTACAAATTTCGACCATAAATTTTTGTATAGAATTTCCTTTTTTGCTTATACTTGTAAAAAGGGGATTTTTCTAGAAAGAGGTGAATTTATGAAACTATTTAAACTACAACCTGCCTTGGATGACAAGCCTTATATGATTTTAAAAGATGATATTGAGCGAACTGCCGCCGATTTGAACGATGCCTATACGAATCTACAAAATGTAACCGACCCCGATTTAATTGATTATTATATCTATCATACCAAAGCTGTGCAAATGCGTTATAGATACTTACTTAGTTGTGCAAAAAAATTAGAGGACTCTTACACAAAGAATCCTCTATGACTATCTTCATAACAATTTTCATTAAGTGTATTTTTTCCATAAGTCATACCCGCATAGACCTGCTGGGTATTTCTCATGAGTGGTCCTGAAGTGTCTGATTTTGCTGCTTCACAAAAAGAAGCGTAGAGGCTCTTCAGGATTTTTTCTGCTTCTAAAATCCCATCTAAACGATTTTGATAAATGGCTTTTGCTAAGCAGTTTTTTGTGTATACATATAATTTATACAAATCTTTTGAAATCTCATATTTAAAATCCAGTGACTTCATCAATGATTCTATCGCCGCCTGAGCCTTTTTGATTGCTGTTTTGTATGCTTCATACTGCTTATTTTCATGAGCACTCTTTGCCTCATCCATATAAGCAAATACGATATCGTACATAATTACAATCAACTCACCACGATTACACTGGCTAAGCCGTCTTGTAAATTCTTGCTTTAAACTATTATCCATAGTTTCCTCCAGCCATTATTGTAACAATGATAATACCTGCTGTGGTAATTCATTTGCCTGTGAAAGTACAGAGATTGCTGCCTGGCTTAAAATGTTCTGCTGTGTGTATTCTGTCATTTCTGTTGCCATGTCAGTATCCATAATACCTGAATATGCAGCTGTCATATTTTCGCTAGTTGCTGCTAAACTATTTGAAGCATATTCCAAACGATTCTGGAACGCACCAATTCTAGAACGAACAGCAGATAAGCTAGCAATTGCGTCATCCAATGTAACCATGGCTCTGTCAGCGCCTTTTTCAACAGCTACGTCTACAGTATCTACATAAAGGCTTGCTGTCGATACTTCGCTGATTCTAACATCCATATCCTGGTGCTGGTTTGCACCGATCTGAATAGTTAATGAACCGATATCTGTTACTTCGATTTCAAAGTTTCCTACTGTATAATCAGAATCTGCTGGTTCTGTATAGTCTGCATCTAAAAGGAAATCAATAGAAAAACCATTGTTATCTGTGAT
>CAZDAP010000021.1:0-12057 GCA_964503585.1 uncultured Lachnobacterium sp.
TTCGAGTTATTTCTAGTTATGCAGATATCTGTGCGATCCGTCATCCAAAGGAAGGAGCTGCTTTAGTGGCTGCATCTAAATCTGGCATTCCTGTTATTAATGCAGGCGATGGTGGACATCAGCATCCAACACAGACTCTGACAGATCTCCTTACAATTCGTTCCTTAAAAGGAAGATTAGACAACATCACAATTGGTTTGTGTGGAGATTTAAAATTTGGTCGTACCGTACATTCCTTAATCCATGCGTTAGTGCGCTATGAAAATGTAAAATTCGTATTGATTTCACCAGAAGAACTTCGTGTGCCAGGATATATTCGTGAAGATGTATTAAAAGCACATGGCGTGGAATACAAAGAAGTAGAACGTTTAGAAGATGCAATCGGTGAATTAGATGCGCTTTATATGACTCGCGTACAGAGAGAACGTTTCTTCAATGAAGAAGATTACATCCGTTTGAAAGATTTCTATGTTTTAAATAAAGCAAAATTAGAACTTGCAAAAGAGGATATGCTCATCCTTCATCCACTTCCACGTGTAAACGAAATTGCAGTAGAAGTAGACGAGGATCCAAGAGCGGTATACTTCAAACAGGCACAGTACGGCGTATATGTTCGTATGGCACTGATTCTTACACTCTTAGAGATTGAAGTATAGGAGGGCAGAGATATGTTAAATATTAGTGGTATTCATGAAGGTTTTGTATTGGATCATATTCAGGCAGGTATGAGCCTTCGTATTTACAAAGACTTAAATTTAGATAAGTTAGATTGTACAGTTGCAATCATTAAGAATGCAAAAAGTAACAAGATGGGTAAAAAAGATATCATCAAAGTAGAATGTTCTATTGAAGCATTAGACCTTGATATCTTAGGATTCATCGATCATAATATTACAGTCAATGTAATTCAAGGTGATCATGTCGTAGAAAAGAGAAGTCTTTCTCTTCCTGCGGAGGTAAAAAATGTAATCAACTGTAAAAATCCAAGATGTATTACTTCAATTGAACAGGAATTGGATCAGGTATTCCAGCTTACAGATTCAGTAAAAGAAGTATATCGTTGTAAGTATTGTGAAGAAAAATACATCAATCCTAACAGAAGAAAAAACAAGCGCTAATAAGCAGAGAGCAGTTTTATACGAAACTGCTCTCTTTTTTTGAAGGTTCATCCATGGATGTTAGAAGTTTTTCGTACATAAGTCCAGCGGCCATCCAGAGTGGTAGATAATCTAAGCGCACAATGTCTTTTATTGCATATTTGCAGCCGTTATAACTCCAAGGACAGGCGTCTAAACGAGATAGAAGGCTACCAGTTATATATTCGGTTGTCATGATGGCCCCACCATAAAGAAGACCTCTGTTTAATGTTGGCCAATGAGCAATCTTAGGTGCAATTACGCCAATGCCAGCAGCCATGCCATAGATGGGAAACATCCACGCAGAGGTTTGTCCCATTAGTTTTTTGTCTTTTTTGCTAAGTGAGGATAGAGAGGTAAAAGCAACCTCCATACACCAGCCAGTAAGTCCACAAATAATAAAATTCTTTCCGTGCATATAAATATCTTTCCCTTCTCAAGAGTTTGCAATATTTACTATTTTGCCTTATAATAAATTGGAATATGCACAAAATTTTCGAAGAGGTGAACCAGTGGCAAAATACGCGAATATCATCGTAGATATTTCACATGAAAAACTGGATAAAACATTTCAGTATCTGATACCGGATACTTTGGCAGAGGATGTACGCGTTGGTGTGCTGGTAGACATTCCTTTTGGGAATCGTTCCATTACAGGATATGTGGTGGAATTGACAGATGAGGCTGAATTTGATGTCAGTCGATTGAAACCAATTATCGGGGTGAAAAAGGACAGTGTACCGATTGAATCCCAGTTGATAGCCTTGGCAGGATGGATGCGTCGAAATTATGGAGGTACCATGAATCAGGCTTTGAAAACCGTGATTCCAATCAAGCAGAAAGCCAAAGCCATTGAACGAAAAACACTGAAACTTTTATTGGATAGTCAAGAAGCAATTCACACCTTGGCGCGTTATGAAAGCAAACATTTTACAGCAAAAGCAAGACTGCTTCGTGCGTTAATGGAAGAGGGAACTTTGGATTATTCCATGGTAACCCAAAAACTACATGTTGCAGCAGCGACTGTAAAGAGTTTGGAAAAAGAACAGGTGCTTTCGGTGGAGGTGTCCAAAGAATATCGTAATCCGGTAAATCATTTGGAGAGCAAAGGCTATCACCTGACTTTGAATGAAAAGCAGCAGGCAGTAGTAGACCAGATTACGGGAGATATGAATGCAGGGATACAAAAGACCTATCTCTTAAAGGGCGTTACAGGTAGCGGTAAGACAGAGGTTTATATGGAACTGATTGCCCATACCATTGCCAGCGGAAAACAGGCAATTGTACTGATTCCAGAAATTGCTCTGACCTTTCAGACGGTGATGCGTTTTTACAATCGTTTTGGAGACCGGGTTTCTATTATGAATTCCAGACTGTCACAGGGAGAACGTTACGACCAGTATCTTCGTGCAAAAAATGGAGATATTGATATTATGATAGGACCTCGTTCCGCGCTATTTGCTCCATTCTCCAGATTGGGACTTATCATTATAGATGAAGAGCATGAGTCTTCTTACAAGAGTGAGACCGTGCCAAAATATCATGCCAGAGAAACAGCGATTGAGCGAGCGAGACAAAACAATGCCAGCGTAGTGTTGGGTTCTGCAACGCCTTCTATGGACAGTTATTATCATACACAGAATGGAAAATATGAATTAGTGGAATTGACCCAGCGTGTGCAGGAGAAACCACTTCCAACTTGTGAGATTATTGATTTAAGAGAAGAATTACGAAATGGCAATCGTTCGATTTTAAGTGTAAAACTACAGGAACTGATGGAAGACAGACTGGCTAAAGGGGAGCAGATGATGCTGTTTTTAAATCGCCGTGGTGTAGCAGGATTTGTCTCCTGTCGCGCCTGTGGACATGTGGTAAAGTGTCCACATTGTGATGTGTCTCTCAGTCAGCATAATAACGGAAAAATGGTCTGTCATTATTGTGGTTACGAAGAACCATCCCCTACGGTTTGTCCATCCTGTGGCTCGAAATATATCAGCGGATTTAAAGCAGGAACACAGAAAATAGAGGAAATGGTACAGAAGCGTTTTCCACAGGCAAGAGTGTTGCGCATGGACTTTGATACCACGCGAACCAAGGATAGTTATGAACAGATTTTACAATCTTTTGCCAATCAGGAAGCGGATATATTGATAGGAACCCAGATGATTGTAAAAGGACATGATTTTCCAAATGTAACATTGGTTGGTGTATTGGCTGCAGATATGTCACTGCATGTCAGTGATTTTCATGGGGCAGAAAGAACGTTTCAGTTATTGACACAAGCGGCAGGTCGAGCAGGTCGAGGGGATAAGCCAGGAGATGTGGTGATTCAGACCTATAATCCAGATCACTATGCGGTACTCACTGCAAAAGAGCAGGATTATGAATCTTTTTATGATCAAGAGATTATGTATCGCCAGATTGGATTTTATCCACCAGTCTGGAATCTGTTGGTGGTCATGTGTACCTCTGAACAGGAAAATAGTCTTAACCACATGAGTGAGAAGATTGTAAAACGTTTACAGATGCATTTGGATAGGTTGCCAGAGTTAAAAGGGCAGCGTATTCAATTGGTTGGACCTGCGGATGCCACCATTGCCAGAGTAAACGATGTTTATCGTAAAGTGATTTATATAAAAGCAAAGGATTATGACCATTTAGTCCTTTTAAAAAATAAATTAGAATATTATATGAAAGATAATAGGGAGTTTCAAAATGTATCTGTGCAGTTTGATTTTAACCCTATGAGTGGATTTTAAGGAGGAAAGTATTATGGCATTAAGAGAAATCAGAGTAGAGGGAGATCCAGTACTCACAAAGGTTTGTAAAGAAGTAAAAGAGGTAACTCCTCGCATTCAGGATTTAATTGATGATATGATTGAAACCATGTACGACGCAAATGGTGTAGGTCTTGCTGCGCCACAGGTTGGTATTTTAAAAAGAATCGTAGTCATTGATGTGGGAGAAGGCCCTATCGTTATGATTAATCCACGTATTATTAATACAGATGGAGAGCAGACTGGTGATGAAGGATGTTTAAGCGTACCAGGAAAAGCAGGCTGCGTAACTCGTCCTAATTATGTAATGGCACGTTTCTTTGATGAAGAAATGAATGAATGTGAAATCGAAGGAGAAGAACTTCTTGCTAGAGCAATCTGCCATGAACTTGATCATTTAGATGGACATCTTTATGTAGAAAAAGTAGAAGGCGGACTTCATGATGTGAATTATGAAGAACCAGTAGAAGAATAGGAGTAGTAGAATGAAAGTTATCTTTATGGGTACCCCTGATTTTGCAGTGGGAACATTAGAAGCGATTATAGAAGCGGGGCATGAAGTGGTTCTTGTAGTAACACAGCCAGATAAGCCAAGAGGAAGAAGTGGCGCATTGCAGTTTACACCTGTAAAGGAATGTGCAGTTGCTCACGGGATTGAAGTTTTTCAGCCTGTGAAAATCCGATTGGAAGAAAATGTAGAGTATTTACGAAAATATGATGCGGATATTATGGTGGTAGCTGCTTTTGGACAGATTTTGCCACAGAGCATTCTGGATATGCCAAAGCATGGCTGTATCAATGTGCATGCATCTCTTTTGCCAAAATATCGTGGGGCAGCACCTATTCAGTGGGCGGTTATCAATGGAGATCCAGTAACAGGTGTTACCATTCAGCAAATGGATATTGGGGTAGATACAGGGGACATTATTGTTATGCACGAAGTACCAATCAGCGATGATGAAACAGGTGGCGGTCTGTTTGATAAATTGGCTGTGGTTGGTGCACAGGCTTGCGTGGAGGCAATGGCGCAGATTGAAAATGGAACAGCAACACGTACTCCACAAAATCATGAAGAAGCAACTCATGTTTCTATGATTAGTAAAGAGTTTGGTAATATCGATTGGAATAAATCGGCGGTTGAGATTGAACGCCTGATTCGTGGTTTAAATCCATGGCCAAGTGCTTATACTAAACTTGATGGAAAGACATTTAAAATTTGGAAAGCAAAAGTAGTAGATGGTGCGGGTAGTCAGGCTGCTGGTACTATTGCAAAGGTTACGAAGGATGCTTTGGAAGTGCAGACAGGGGATGGTGTACTTTCCCTTTTGGAAGTGCAGTTAGAAGGGAAAAAACGTATGGAAGTAGATGCTTTTTTACGTGGCTATACGGTAGCAGAAGGCACAAAGTTTGAAGTTTAGTTTTGGGTATTGTTTAGAATGAAAAGGGGTATTTCGAACATTTGAAAAGGAGTGATTTGATGTTTTTATTTGACCCAACATATGTTTTAGTTTTAATTGGTGCGATTATTTGTATGATTGCATCGGCAAATGTAAAATCTACTTACAATAAGTATTCGACTTATCGCAGCATGACTGGTATGACTGGTGCACAGGCAGCAGAACGACTGCTTCGTAGTGCAGGAATCAACGACGTGCGTGTAGGTCGTGTAGCAGGAGAATTGTCGGATCATTATAATCCATCTACCAAGGTGTTAAATTTATCTGATTCGGTATATGGTTCTACCTCAGTGGCAGCGATTGGTGTAGCAGCCCATGAATGTGGACATGCAATTCAGCATGCAAAAGGATATTTTCCTTTGAATCTGAGAACATGGTTTGTGCCAGTTGCCAACTTTGGTTCTAAACTGGCATGGCCACTGATTTTAATTGGTTTATTTATCAATATGGAATCATCGCAGTTGGTTATCAATATAGGAATCTTTCTGTTCTCTTTTGCGGTAATTTTCCAGTTGATTACCCTTCCTGTGGAGTTTAATGCTTCAAAAAGAGCATTGGTGCTTTTGGAAGAGCAAGGCATTTTAAGCCAGCAGGAATTGCCTTATACAAAAAAAGTATTGAGTGCAGCAGCCCTTACTTATGTAGCAAGTGCTGCATCAGCGATTTTACAGTTGTTACGTATTATCATGTTATTTGGAGGAAGAAGACGCGATGACCGATAGCGTTAGCGTAAGAGAACTGGTATTAGATATTCTGATAGAGGTAAATGAGAAAGAACAGTATTCCCATTTGGTGATTCGGGATGTGCTGAATAAATATCAGTATCTGGAAAAGCAGGAACGAGCATTTCTGACTCGTTTGGCAGAAGGAACCATTGAGCATATGCTGGAAATGGATTTTATTATTAATTCCTTCTCGAAAGTAAAAGTGAAAAAAATGAAACCACTCATTCGAAATCTGCTTCGTATGAGTGTGTATCAGTTAAAATATATGGATGCAATTCCAGATGCGGCAGTGTGTAACGAGGCTGTGAAATTGGCAAAGAAGAGAGGCTTTGGACAATTGCGGGGATTCGTAAATGGCGTATTGCGTAATATTGCAAGAGAATTGGATAAATTACAGTATCCAGATGAAAAACTAGAGCCAGCACGCTTTTTAGAAGTGACATATTCCGTTCCTATGTGGATGGTAGAACAGTGGATTCGTGATTATGGATACGAAAAGACAAAGGTGATTTGTAAGAGTTTTTTAGAGGAACGTCCAATTACCATTCGAACCAATTTGCTCCGTATTCAGCCAGAAGAACTGAAGGCACGTTTAGAGGCAGAGGGTGTGACGGTGAAAGCGGTGCCAGCCCTTTCCTATGCTTTCGAAATTAGTGGTTTTGACTATTTGCAGGCATTGGATAGTTTTGTAGAAGGTCTTTTCTATGTACAAGATATTAGTTCTATGATGGTGGCTGAAACAGCAGCACCAGAAAAGGGAAGTTATATCATTGATGTATGTGCCGCTCCAGGAGGAAAGAGTTCTCATTTGGCAGAGAAAATGGAGGGAACGGGTACTGTGGAAGCTAGAGATTTAACGGAGTATAAGGTTTCTCTCATGGATGAGAATATCGAACGTCACGGATTAAAGAATATGAACGCTGTTCAAATGGACGCTACAATTCTGGATAAAGACTCTGTAAACAAGGCAGATGTTCTGATTTGTGATTTGCCATGTTCTGGACTTGGCGTTATGGGTAAAAAGACGGATATCCGCTACAAGATGACTGCAGAAAAGCAGCAGGATTTAGTGAAACTCCAAAGACAGATTCTGTCTACTGTACATGCCTATGTAAAAACAGGTGGAACTTTGGTATATAGTACCTGCACCATACATAAGGATGAAAACGAGGGCAACGTAGCATGGTTCTTAAAAGAACATCCAGAATTTGAACTTGTTTCTAAGGAGCAGATGTTCCCAGGAGAAACCTATCACGATGGATTCTTTATCGCAAAGATGGTGAGAAAAGGCTAATTTTTAGAACAAAAGAAGTTATGAAATAGAGAGGAATCTTTATGTCAGAAAAAATAGATATCAAATCCCTAAATCGAAAAGAACTCACTTCTTTTTTGGAGGAGATGGGAGAAAAATCATTTCGTGCAAAGCAGATTTATCAGTGGATTCATGAGAAACAGGTAGATCGATTCGAGGAAATGACAAATATATCCAAAAAGTTAATCGAAAACTTAAATGATAAAGCATACCTTACCTGCTTGCAGAAGGAGGAAGTACAGATTTCCAAATTAGATGGAACTCGAAAATATCTGTTTCTCTTAGAAGATGGCAATGTTATTGAAAGTGTTTTGATGCGATACAAGCATGGCAATTCGGTGTGTATTTCTTCTCAGGTTGGTTGTCGTATGGGCTGCCGGTTCTGTGCGTCTACGCTGGATGGTTTAGTCCGTGGCTTGACTCCAGGAGAAATGTTGGATCAGATATATCAGATTGGAAAAGATATCGGGGAGCGCATTTCCAATGTTGTAGTGATGGGAACGGGCGAGCCTTTGGATAATTATGATAATCTGTTGAAATTTATCGAACTTTTGACTGACGAAAATGGAATAAATATCAGCCAGAGAAACTTAACGGTTTCGACCTGTGGTATTGTGCCACGTATGCGTCAATTGGCAGATGAGAAGTTGTCCATTACTTTGGCATTATCTTTGCATGCTTCCAATCAGGAAAAACGTTTGGAATTAATGCCAGTTGCCAACAAGTATGACATTGGCGAAGTGATTGATGCATGTAAATATTATTTTGAACAAACGGGCAGACGTATTACTTTTGAATACAGTTTGGTTGGTGGTGTCAATGATACGGATGAAGATGCTAGACAGTTGTCGCAACTTATTCGTGGAATCAATTGTCATGTGAATTTGATTCCAGTAAATCCAATCAAGGAGCGCGATTACGTGCAGTCCAATGCCAAAGTCATTGAAGCATTCAAAAACAAGTTGGAGAAGGCTGGAATTAATGTAACAGTACGACGAGAAATGGGACGTGATATTGATGGCGCCTGTGGCCAACTTAGAAAACGATACAAAGATAATAATGGAAATTTATAAAAAGTCTATAAAGAATGGATAGAGCAAGGCGAAGGTCTTGCTCTTTTCTTGCTTTTATGGTAACATAATATGATGAATTTACTATGTCTATTTGTATGTAATATAGTTAGAGCAATGTGCATAGCATAAGAAAGGACAGCGAAGAAATGAGAACGTTTTCCATTACGGATACGGGAGTTCTGCGTAATATGAATCAGGACTACTGTTTTTCTTCGGATTATCCTGTTGGTAATTTACCGAATCTCTACATCGTATGCGATGGAATGGGAGGCCATAAGGCTGGCGAATATGCTTCCAGATATACCGTGGAGCGTATTGTCGCATCTGTTTCCCGTAGTCGATGGAAGGAGCCAGTTCGTATTCTAAAGGATGCGATAAAGAAAGCGAATGAGATTTTAGTAGTTGAAGCAAAGGAAGATCCGGAAAAGAACGGCATGGGAACGACGGTGGTAGCCGCCACTATTATTGACCACAAGTTGTATGTAGCGAATGTGGGCGATAGTCGTTTGTATGTTGTGAATGAGACAATTAAACAGATTACAAAGGATCACTCTTATGTAGAAGAAATGATTCGAATGGGGAAATTTGCCCCAGATGATGAGAGAATCAAAACAAAGAAGAACGTTATTACACGTGCTGTCGGGGCTATGGAAAAGGTACAGGTAGATTTCTTTGAAGTAGATTTGAAGGATAAGGACACGGTGCTTATGTGCACGGATGGACTTTCCAATATGGTAACGAATGAAAAGATTCATCAGATTATTTTATCATCCAACGATACAGAAGTAATTGGAAAGGCACTGGTGAACGAGGCAAATAAAAATGGTGGGCAGGATAATATCACAGTATTAGTTGCAAAACCATATTTCAATGAGGTGAAAGAATGTTAGAAAATGGTATGTTTTTAGTAGACAGATACGAAATAATCGGAAAAGTCGGCGCAGGCGGAATGTCTGACGTATATAAAGCGAAAGATCATATTCTTGGTAGAATAGTTGCAATTAAGGTATTAAAACAGGAATTTTCAGAAGATATTAACTTTGTTACAAAATTCCGTACAGAAGCACAGTCAGCAGCAGGTTTGGAACATCCTAATATTGTTAATATTTATGATGTTGGCAGTGAAAGTGGAATGCATTTTATTGTAATGGAATATGTAGAAGGCATTACATTAAAAACTTATATTGAGAAAAAAGGTCAGCTTTCGTTTAAAGAAGCAACCAGTATTGCAATTCAGGTAGCAAGAGGTATTGAATCTGCTCACAATAAAGATATCACTCATAGAGATATCAAACCACAGAATATTATTATTTCTACAGAAGGAAAAGTAAAAGTAACAGACTTTGGTATTGCGAAAGCAATCAGTTCAAATACCATTGGTTCTGATGCAATGGGTTCTGTACACTATGCATCACCAGAACAGGCTAGAAATGGTTTTATTGATGGCAGAAGTGATATTTATTCTTTAGGTATCGTTATGTACGAAATGGTAACAGGACGCGTACCATTTGATGGCGAAACAACAGTAGCCGTTGCATTACAGCACTTACAAGAAGAAATGGTAGCACCTAGTACATATGCGCCTGAACTTCCTATCAGTTATGAAAGAATCGTATTAAAAACAACACAGAAGAGTCCAGACCGCAGATACCAGACAATTGCTGAACTTTTAGCAGATTTACGTAAAGCATTAACAAATCCAGATGAAGATTTTGTTGTAATCGCTCCACTTGTACTTGGTAACACTCGTGTGATTAACGGAGAGGAATTAGAAGAAATCCAGAATGCATCTGCTGAGGCAGATTTGGATAGTGAGAATGGATTTGTTTCAGAAAATGACGAAGAAATGGATGGCGAGGAAGACGAAAATGAAGATGCATCAGATTTCCTTGATCCAAAAATGGAAAAGGTAGTTAATGTTGCTGGGATTGCTATTTTAGCAGTAATCGTTATCATCATTTTATTTATCGTTGGAAGTTTTGTTTCTGATTTATTCAAGTTTGGCAGTAACAAGTCAACAGAGGGAACAAATACAGAAACTCAGATGACAGAAAGCACAGAAGACGAACAGGTTGAGATGATTAGCATTGTAGACATGTCCTTAGAAGATGCTACAGAGAAACTGAAAGAATTAGGACTTAATATTACAGTGGCTTCTTTCAAGAAATCTGATAAAGAAGACGGAACTATTTTACAGCAGAATGAATCAGCAGGCACTATGTTAGACAAAGGCACTACAGTTTCTGTTGTCGTAGCAGGTACAGATGGAGAAATGGTAGCGGTTCCAAACGTAGTTGGTGCAACAGAATCCGATGCGGTTTCTAGTTTAGAAGCAAAAGGCTTCCTTGTAACAAGAGACTTTGCTACAAGCAATGACGTAGAAGCAGGTCGTGTTATTTCACAGGACCCAGCAAGTGGCGAAGCAGAAACAGGTTCTCATGTTACAATCGTAATCAGCGAAGGTAAAGGCAAGGCTTTAGTTCCTGGTGATTTGGTTGGTAAAGATATTGATGCTGTTGCAGCTAAGTTAGAAAGTTTAGGCTTCGTAGTAAACGAAATTGAAACTACAAGTGATGATTACCCAACAGCAGGTACTGTTACAAAGGTTGCTGGTGCAGGTTCTCAGAAAGAAGTAGGTTCTACCATTGATGTAACCGTAAGTACTGGTCCAAAGACTGTAAAACAGACAACATATAAGTTCGAAAAAACATTTACAAAAGATGGCGCAGTATCTTACAAATATCAGTTGTTAGACGCATCTGGTAATGTGTTACTTTCTAACGATGGAACAGGCTCATCTGTTACAATTTCAAAAACTGGTATGAGTGTTTCATCTGGTACAGTAAAGATTACTTGGACAATTCAGGGTGACTTTACAGTGGATTCAGACGGAGATGGAGTAAATGATTCAGAGCCATCAACAACCACATCTGAATACACAGAATCTGTAAACTTTACAGCAGAATAATAGGTAAACAATGCAAGGAAAGATTGTAAAAGGAATTTCCGGTTTCTACTACGTTCACGTAGTAGGAACCGGAATTTATGAATGTAAGGCAAAAGGTGTCTTTCGTAATAAAAAAATAAAACCATTGGTTGGTGATAATGTAGAAATCGTTGTCATTGATGAGGAAAAGAAAAAAGGAAATGTGGAGACGATTCTTCCTAGAAAGAATGAATTGATACGTCCTGCGGTTTCCAATATTGATATGGCGCTGGTTATTTTTGCGGCAGCGAAGCCAGATCCAAACTTCAATCTTTTGGACCGTTTTCTATGTATGATGGAATATCAAAAAGTCCCTGTAACCATTTGTTTTAATAAATGTGACTTGGTAACAGAGGAGCAGAAGAAGGAACTGGAATCTATATATAAGCCAGCGGGATATGATATCATTTTTACCAGTGCAAAAGCTGGAATTCATTTAGAAGAATTAAAAACTTTGTTAAAGGGAAAGACTACTACTGTAGCAGGACCTTCCGGTGTAGGAAAATCATCGCTGATTAATCAGTTGCAGGATTCCATTTATATGGAAACAGGCAGTATTAGTGAAAAGATTGAACGAGGAAAACATACTAC
>CAZDAP010000022.1:0-11892 GCA_964503585.1 uncultured Lachnobacterium sp.
TGCATATTTATAATCTTGGTTATAATACCGACCTCTTTTAAAATCGGTATTGCACGAAGTGCGGCTTTTACACCAGCACCATCGCTATCATAGGTGAGATATACTTCTTTCGTATATCGCCGCAACAGGTTTGCATGTCCACTGGTCAATGCAGTTCCCAATGATGCTACCGCATTATCAAAGCCCGCCTGATGCAGTGCAATAACGTCCATATATCCCTCGCAAAGAAGCAACTGATCCTTTCTTGTACTTCTTGCGATATTTAATCCGTACAAATTACGGCTTTTATCAAACACTTTGGTCTCTGGAGAGTTTAGATACTTTGGTTCTCCATCTCCCATAACTCGTCCACCGAATCCAATAACGTGGTTATGCACGTCCATAATCGGAAACATGGCACGATTCCAAAACTTATCATGACCGCCTCTGGCCTCATCTATCGTAATCAGTCCTGACTCTTTTAAAATCTCGTCTTCGTAACCTTTACTTTTCAAATAACGATAAAGGTCATCACTATACTGATCTGAATAGCCCAAACCAAATTTCTGCATGGTTTCATCGGTTAATTCTCTATTTTTAAAATAGTTATATGCTCTTTGTCCTCTTGGATTGCGTAACAGTGTATAAAAATACTTCGCTGCTTCTTTATTAATCTCTAATAACCTTGAGCGCTTGTCCGCTTCTTTTTTCTGCGCACTGGTCATTTCATATTTAGGTAATGCCACACCTGCTCGATCCGCCAAAACCTGCATTGCCTCTGGAAAAGTAAAATTCTCATACTTTTGGATAAAGGTCAATACATTTCCTCCAGCGCCACAACCAAAACAATAATACATTTGCTTATGGGGACTAACCGAAAATGAACCTGTTTTTTCGTTATGAAATGGACATAGTCCAAAATAAGTATTTCCCTTTTTTTGAAGACGTACATATCCGCCAATCACATCCACAATGTCATTTCGTGAACGCACTTCTTCAATTAATTCATCAGAATAAAATGGCATATGCCCTCCTTCGTCACTTTCTGACGGTCAAAACAGCAAGTGTTTTGACCTGATCTTTACTTTATCAAAATCCGTCAACATGCCATGCTTTTGGTAAATAAAATTCCGTAAAACGATTAATGGCAAACTGATCTGTCATACCAGAGATAAAATCACACACCACACGTCCTAAATCTTCTCCTGCATCATACATGGCTAAGAATTTTTCTGGAAGAATCTCTGGATGCTCCATGTAATACTGGTACAATTGCCCCAACATAGACTCTGCTCGATTTTCTTCTCCCTTCGCTACTGGACTTTTATAAAGATTTGCAAACATAAAAGCACGCAAATCTTTTAATGCCTCCTCGTATTCTGTGGACATGATAATATCATCCCTATCTTTACTGTTGATAATAATATCATGTATCAAACCATCCAATCTACTTCTCGTATTAAATCCCAATGTTTTTCGAATTTCCAATGGAATATCTTCTTCACTTAAAATCTGTGCTCGAATAGCATCATCAAAATCAGAATTTACGTAGGCAATTTTATCGGAAAGACGCACAATTTTTCCTTCTAAAGTATGAGGCATGGTATCCGTCTGATGATTTAAAATACCATCTCTTACTTCCCATGTAAGATTAAGGCCAAGCCCATCCTTTTCCAATTTCTCAACAATTCGAACACTCTGCTCATTGTGTTTAAATCCACCTTCATAGACAGAGTTCAATAGTCTTTCCCCTGCATGACCGAAAGGGGTGTGTCCCAAATCATGACCTAATGCAATCGCTTCTACCAAATCCTCATTTAATTTTAAGGCCTTTGCAATGGTTCTTGCATTTTGAGATACCTCTAAGGTATGAGATAATCGGGTTCTATAATGATCTCCCTTAGGTGTTAAAAACACTTGAGTCTTGTTTTTTAAACGGCGAAAGGATTTGCTATGTAATATACGATCTCTGTCCCTTTGAAATACAGGACGAATATCGCACTCTGGCTCTTCTCTGTCACGTCCCCTACTGTTTACACTCAAACAGGCATAAGGGCTTAGATTTTCACGTTCCATTTCCTGAATTTGTTCACGAATTGTCATAATTATCTCCTTTAGCTACTAAGCCAAGTGAACAGTCTACATCAATAATATTCTGTGTTTTCCTACAAAATCCTTTTTTATTTTTCAATTTTTTGAAATTTTTTTCAAAATTTTCATGACAAAAAACACCACAATCATTTTTTCATGATGTGGTGTCTTATTTTTCTTATTTTACTGAATAATTCTACGAATACCAATGATTTCTCGACAATCAATGGAACGATTTGCTGTAATACCAGCAGCGGTAGACTGCGCCTCTACAATCAGTCCGTTTCCTGCATAAATAGCAACGTGACCGATACCATTTTTCATGGCATAAACTACAATATCACCAGGACGTACATCTTCTCTGGAAACAGCAACGCCTTCATATAAAAAGGACATGGAATAACGCACGGTATTATAGCCAAAGTTTTTATAAACCAAATGTACAAAACCTGAGCAATCACAGCCATTGGTTAAACTATTACCACCCCATACGTATGGGTTTCCAACGTACTGCATAGCAAAATTTACAATATCCTGTCCAGATACATTCTGCCCGCCTTCATAGGATGGTTTACTCTGATTATTCGCCTGTTCCTGACGAATGATTTCATTTTGTTTCTCAATGGTATCTCTGTATTGTTCGGCTTGTGCTTCCGCCGCAGCCAAAGCATCTGCAAATTCACTCTGTGCGCCTTCTAAATCTGCAATCATGGCTTCAATTTCAGCCTGCTGTCCAAGGAATGTTTCCTGTTTCACCAAAAGATCATCCATTTTGAGAAGAAGTTGACGTTCCTGTTCTTCTACCTGCGCAACTGCCTCTTTGTACTGTTCCGTCAAGTCACGGTCTGCATTGTGAATAGTAGTTATGTATTCCATTCGGTTTAGGAAATCTGTAATACCATCTGCTTCTATGAGGGCCATCCATATACTGTCACTGGTACTGTTTTCGTACATATACTGAATACGAAGTTTCATTGCTTCATATTGCTGATTGGCCTCTTCCTTTGCCAGTTCCAAATCCATCTGGGTCTGCTCAATAGAAGCCTGAGTCTCCTCGATTTCTTTCTTTAACTTCTGTTGTTCATTTAACAGACTTGATAACTCTCCTCTTACCTGCTCTAACTTCTCTTCTACTTCTTCCTGCTGACCTTCGATTTCTTTGATTTCGTTCTCTACATCCTCTAGATTTTCTTCTGCCTCTTCTTTTTTATTCTGTGCACTAGTAGCCCAGAAATATTCTGCAGAGTATGGAAGTGCTATTAAAAGAGTCCCTACCAAAAGTCCTGCTATAAAATTGTTGTGCTTTAATAGAAATTTTCTTAGTTTGTTCATACCACTATAATACTGATAGATACCACCTATGTCAAATCACTATTTTTACCAATTTCTTATTTTTCGTTTTCTTCTCCTATGCGATACCCGACTCCAAGTTCATTGATAATATATTTATTATCTCCTGGTGTGGAGCCAATCTTCTTACGAATATTTGCCATATTCACCTGAAGTTTCTTAACCCCGCCATCATCGGTTGGCCCCCAGATTTTTCGAATAATTGCAGCATAGGTCAACACTTTACCTTGATTCTGCGATAAAATTTCCAGAATATTATATTCTGTTCTAGTTACCTTTACTTCTTCTCCCGCAATAGTCACTATACGACGAGCATAATCAATCTCCATATCATACAAAACGAATTTGCCTTCCAACAGTCCTTCTACCTCAGAATAACGGCGATTACGTAGAGCAGCCCGAACTCTGGCTAAAAGTTCTGCATTACCAAAAGGTTTTGTTATATAGTCATTTGCACCTAAATCCAATGCCAATACCTTATCATTTTCATTACTGCGAGCAGAAACCACCAGGATAGGTGTAGCATCCGATTTTCGAACCGTCTTGATAAATTCTAACCCATCTTTATCTGGTAATCCTAAATCTAAAATAACCAAGTCAGGTACATAAGATAACATCATAGTAATACCATCTCTGCATGTACCTACAGAAAACACCTGAAATCCATTCGTTTGCAAAATAGTTTCTAATAAATTACAGATATTTGCTTCATCTTCAATTACTAAAATCTTATACTTATTGTTACTCATCCTCTTCCTCCAGTTCTAGAGTGAATCCAAAAACAGCTCCACCTTCTTCTCTGTTTTTCCCATAAATTTCGCCACCGTGAGCCTTAATGATTGTCGAACATACAGACAAGCCAATACTCATATTATTACGAGTACCATCCATAGGCACACTACTATTTTTTTCGGTATACCCCGAAAATAAAGTAGATATCTTATCTTCTGATATGCCACATCCATTGTCTACTATTTCAAAAATTGCTTTTTTCTCTTCTATCCGAACAGACAAACACAATTCCGTCATATTCTTTGCATGTACAACCGCATTCTCCATAATATTCATCAGCACCTGCTGAATCAACATCCCATCCATTGGAATACTAATAAATTCATCTGGTAAATTTACAGTTATCTGTTGTTTTGGATAATGTTTATTAAATTTCACGATAACAGAATCTATTAATTCATCTAATACGACAGATTCTTTCGTCACGTGGGTTACGCTATCATCTATTCTCGTTACGGACAACAAGTTTTCTACCATACGAATCAGCCACTGGGAATCCTCATGAATTTCACCTAATAACTTTAATTGTTGTTCTTTACTGATAGAATCATAATTATCAATTATGACAGAAGTTGCCCCATATATAGATGTCAATGGAGTGCGCAAATCATGAGAAACCGCGCGAAGCAAATTACCACGCATACGTTCTTTTTCACTGTCTGCCTTAATTTTTTCCTGCAACTTTATCTGTGTAGTAAGCGTACTAGTCATAATTGCAATAAGAAGCATAACCAATGCAGCAAACATATTTACAGGTGTAATTAAGTCAATCGCAAAGTAAGGAGCTGTAAATGTGAAGTTAACTAATATAACACTGGCAAGAGATGCCAGAACACCCCATACATAACCCTCTGTCTGCAAAGAAACGAAAAAGACTCCTAATACAAAAACCGTTGGAACCAGTGTATCCGTTTCAAATACAAACTGCATATAATAACTGAGGAAGTAAGTTACCACCAATATAAACAATGAAAAGAGTAAATCCTTCAATAATTGTTTATATTTCGTCATAACTACTTCCTCCAAATTAAACCGGTATTAGATTTCTGTTTCTATTTTTACACGAGCCTGTGCAATATTTAATACATGATCACCAATACGCTCAAAGTCTGTTAACATTTCTGAATATAATACACATGCTTCTTCTGTACAACGTCCTTCTCGCATACGATTCAGATGATGCTCTCTGTAATTCTTTGTCATATCATCAATCTGCTGTTCCATAGCAGCGATTTCTGAAAGCCATCTAGTCATATCTTCATCTTTTTGATGTACTTTGTCAATGGCTTTTTGTGTGATATCACGCATAGATTCAATTTCTTTTTTTGCATTTTCGGAGAACTCGATATTTTTCTTCTTAATCGTATCTAAGTATTCTCCAATGTTCATGGCATGATCACCAATACGTTCGATATTTCCAGTAATTACAAAGTACTGTTCGAAGTTTGTTACATTTTCACCACTATTACTACTTACCAAAATCTTTGAAATATACTGGGAAATGTCTTTATTAAGTGTATCAATTATTTTTTCAGTTTCTGCTGCATCTTTTAAAATAGCAGAATCATTATTTAATACTGCATCAAAGCATCTGCTCACGTTTTGATTTGCTAACATGAGCATTTTTTCAATTTCCTGACGAAGCAAATCCATATGTATCATATCTGCGCCAAGATGTGTTCTATTTCTACCAAATTCTTTGTTCAAAGATCCTAAAATAGAAGTCTTTTCCTTATCTTCTGGTGCATCAGGCAGAATTTTTGTAGCTACTTTAGCCAACTGTGTACCAAATGGCACCAACATTACTGTTGTACAAATATTAAAGACAGTATGCATATTTGCAATCTGTGCCGCTGGTCTTCCAGGTGCTGTAGTAGCCACAAACTCTGCAATAGGAATAGATAAACAAAGAATGGTGAATACAACTGTACCAATTAAGTTAAACATCAAATGAATGATGGTTGTTCTTTTTGCGCTTCTGTTTGTTCCAATAGAAGCCAATACTGCCGTAATACAAGTACCAATATTCATACCAAAGAGTACATATACTGCACTTGAAAATGGAATTAATCCACTTGCTGCTAAAGTCTGCAAAATACCTACAGATGCAGAAGATGACTGTATAACTGCTGTAAATATTGCACCTGCTACAATTCCAAAAAATGGATTTGAAAACTGAGTCATAAGATTAATAAACGCTGGTAATTCTCTAAGTGGTTCCATTGCTGCACCCATCATATCCATACCGATAAAAAGCACACCAAAACCAGCTAAAATACCACCTACATGCTGCACCTTTGGATTTTTCATAAAAACCACCATTGCAACACCTGCAAACGCAATCAGCGGAGCAAACATTCCGATATCCAGGGCAACTAACTGACCGGTAATTGTTGTACCAATATTTGCACCCATGATAATCCATACTGCCTGCTGCAGAGTCATCATACCAGAGTTTACAAAACCTACAACCATAACCGTCGTTGCGGAAGATGACTGTATCACCGCTGTAATCAGAGCACCTACTGCTACACCTATAAAACGATTAGAAGTAAGTTTTTCCAATATACGTTCCATTCGGTCTCCTGCTACATTTTCCAATCCGTCACTCATCATCTGCATGCCGTACAGGAACAATGCAAGACCGCCTAATAAACCAAATACATCTGTTAAAGCCATATTTTCCTCCTAAATGTGAAAAGGATTTTTTCATAATTTATGGATGTAACTCAGAATTATTCCAAACCACATCCACATTAATCGTACCTTTTCAATTTTTTTCAGTCAACGGAATTTGGCTCATCTTAACTGCATCTTAACCAATGTTTTTACTTTAAAATAACAATGTAAAATCTGTGTAAAATTTTCATTCAAAAACTTTACACAGATTACACATTTCTCTTATTCATTTAGGGGATAACCACACAAATCATCTATGATTCCACAACGATAACCGCCTATAAAATTCACTGTTCCTATAAAAATTGGCTGGTTGTTTTCACAGTCAATAATCATGTAGAGAAATGGGCGATTCAGATAAACTTCCTTCATTTCCTCATATATAAATGCACATTCATCTCTCACCTCTATCACTGTAGCAGCACCTGCTTTCGTTCCAGCTGGCGATACCTCAATATAAGTTTTGTGAATCACACGATCCACAAAGAGATTTCCCGCTGTAGAGGTTCCAAGACCAGACAAATCCGCGTTCTGGTCGTCAAATATCATTTGAATTCCCATTTCTGCTAGAATATCCTTCATCTCAATCTGACCTTGCAGTTCAAATTGTGGTATGCATGCCTGCACAGGTACTTCTACTGGATGTTCCAGTAAGTCCAGCAAATGGGCACCTGTCAGACTTCCAATATACTCCTGTATACCTACATTTTCATTTGGAAGTAATGCCACAAAGGCATATTCTCGTCCATCGTAGTATTTGATAAAGCCTGTGGCCTTCTCATCTTCCAGATAATAGGACTCTTCGGAATACATCATGTCTACTTCCTGCTCCACATTTTCTAAAACTGTGAAGATGCCTTCTCGTACCTGACTCTCGTCATAGGTGTTTTCCCACTCCGCTTCAAATACCAGGGCATTAATCAAATACATAACTGCATCTGGAGGAATTTCATTTAAAACTTCTTTGATAGTTCCATCGGTCTTTTCTTCCACCCAATCGTTAATATCTTTACAGGTGCTATCATCAAAGGCTGCTTCAAAAATTTCCCCATTATAGTAACCTTTTACACTCTGAATAAATGGTTCTTCCACCGTAAAACGTTCATGACTGGTATACCAAATGGAATTGGCAATCTTTAATTCCTCTGGAACCTGATTCATATATTCTTTTGCAAAACTGTTCATTTGCCCAACATTAAGTCCAAGTACTTCTTCTAATTCTGTTTTTGTCTCATTTTTAGCACCATTTTCCAGCATACCCAACGCAAAATATACAGAAATTGGAGAGATCAGTATATTATTGGACTCTTCTGTCCCCTCTATGGCAGCATAATCCGCACATTCCTGCAATAAACGAACTGCAAAGTCCATGGCCGCTTCATTTGCTGTTTCTGCGTCATAGCCATCGTCGGCTAATGCCACATCTGCATTACCCGCACCCATTTGTACCTGAGTTTCATCTGGTAAATCCTTCCCTATATTGCACGCCATCAGTGGAACCATCATAGTTATGCATAAAAATATAGCTAATATTCTTTTTTTCATTGTGAATCCCCCCTTCCCTACTCCTATTTTATATTTTTAATAAGTATATCCACTACTTCATCATATAGTTCCTGGTCGATTTGCACACATGCATCAATCCAAGGGAAGGATACATATCCATCTCCCAATGTACGAAAACGTAGTCGTACACCATTTTCTTTCACGAAATAGAAGTCCATCATATCTGTGGTATCTTCATCGCTGCCAAAAGGATACTCAAGTTTTTCCTCTACATATACAAAATCTCCTTCAGCAAAAGCATCTAAAAATCTTGTAAATACATCCAACTCATCCTCTGTTAAAGGTAGCTTCGTATACTTAATTTGTCCATCTTCTTCCGTTGGAATAGAAACTGCATTGAAATTATCCCGTAAATGTACTCTGTCATCTACCAAATCTGAGCCTTTGCATAATGTAATCCCATTATTATTAATAAAAGTTTCTACACTGCCATCCTCCCAAACCATACACAGCATAAATTCTGGACTTACCCCTTTTACTTCAAAGACATCTCCTGTATAAGTACCTGCCCCTTCTACATAACCATCTGCCTCGGTCCATTCATCGATCATTCCTGTAATACTTCCTGCATATTCTCCAACAAAGTCTACTTCTTGTTCTACATAGTCACGCTGAAACTCATACTGAATATAAGAGCGCCCATTGAGGATAAAAAATCCCAGCATATCAACTGCTATGCCATCTTCTGCTTTTTTCAGATTCACTTCCATTTGAGGAATCCTAACACCTATTTTCATAGAATCTAGCGTAGCTTGGGCAGATTCCTCCCTGACACCTTCCATATCTTCTATCTCATCTACTATCTCATCTACTATTTCATCATCAGAAAATTCCCCTTCACCATCCAAACTTTCGTTCATTACAGATGCATTATCTTCTGCTGGAGCAATCTGTGGAATAAGTCCATTGGCCACCATCCAGCCACCTAGGATTAACACACAGATACTGGCTGCAAGGGCAGTCCATTTTTTCCAATTTCTCTGTTTTTCTGCATTTGAACTCTGTTCAAATTCCTTTTTGTCTACCTTTGCGCGTAAATTTTCTACATCTTCTATCATTTCATCATCCAAATAGTTTAGGGCATCATGGATGATTTCACTACGTTTTTCATCTCTCATATATAGTATCCCTCCTTTTCCAAATAGGATTTCAGTCCACATCTGGTTCGGTATAACATGCTTTTCGCCTTTGTCTCACTCATATCACAGTACTTTGCCACGTCTTTTAAGGAATCCAGATAAAAATATCTGCCAATAAAAAGACGTCTGGCCTCAGGGGATATGGTTTTTAAATAACTATTAATAGTTTTTCCCAATTCCTCTGCTTCTATCTGCTGTTCTGTGGTTCCATTGCTGGAAATACAATCGTCCAGTTCGGATAAAGAAAATGTATATTCTGACGGAATACGCTTGTCCCTGTTTTTCTTTCTCAAAATGTCAATGGATACTCGTCGCGTAATTTTGGCTAAATAACTAGAAAGCACGTTTGGTCGATGTGGAGGAATCGATTTCCATGCATACATATATGTATCATTGACACTTTCCAGACTATCTTCCCTATCTGCCAGTATGTTATATGCAATTTTCGTCAAATATCTGCCATATTTGGTCTGGGTTTCCGCTACTGCGGACTCATCCCTGTCCCAGTACAGTTGTACAATTCTTTCATCCGTCATGGACGATTCTCCTTTCGTATAAGGCCTTATACTCTATATCTCGATAAAAATTCTCTCTGGTTTCATTTTACATAATATTTATTATTTTTAATACTTTTTGAATATAAAAAACTGGAAAGGAAGTTGTACATACGATTTTTTGAGATTTTCCCTAGTAAAAGTGAAGTTTGTTGATTTACTAGGGTTACTAGGGTGTATCAATTCCTAGTAAAAATGAAAAAAATTTATATGCTAGGGATAATTAAAGGTGATAAATCCTAGCATATACAGAAAATTCACATCTACTAGGGAATTTAACAGGTAGCAACTCCTAGCAAAAAGACGAAAATAAAGATATGCTAGGAAACTAAAAGGATTAGATTCCTAGCATAAGAGCAGAATGGTATTTTACTAGGAATAAATGACCAAAATAACTCCTAGCAAAAAAGTAAAATAGAAATTTGCGATGCACCATTTTTGGCGGGTTATTCAACTTAAAGCCTTCACGTTTTGGGCATAATAAAAGAGACGTCTTAAAACGTCCCTGATTTACAAATACTTAATTTCTATATTGTTTGGATACTCTGTTTGAATATCCTTTAATGCTATTTTTAACGCTTCAATTAGTGAATTATCTATCAAAGCAGCATCTTTTATGTCATATATCAACATATACCCGTTATCTCTAACAACTTTACCCTGCTGTTTATCTTCCAGGTAATTTGCCACCATGTTTCCTATGGCTGATATACCATGGCAAACAACTGATTGCTTTGCATGACCTGTAAATTCAATGCTATTCTGTTCAAATGTTACTACTGTCAAATAAGCCCCTCCCTAAAAATGGATATAAAAATACCACTCACTCCGTTAAGAATGGGTGGTATCTAATTATTTAAAAATATTCTGTCATACACTTTCTGTGCTTCTCTTCCCAAATCATTATAATCATAATAATCTGGTGGTGCAAAGCCGTTTTCATTAATCCAATCAAAAATGGCATCAAGTACATCCCTAACATTTGTTAAAGATAACACTTCGTCAGCATTCGGAAAGTGTTTTTTTATAAATTTTCTATCGTCCTCTGTGAAATTCATAATTTATCTCCCTTTTTGTGGAGTTGCTTGTATTAGTTTGTTATCTCTTATGCTAATAACAACAGAAGCGTTTTCTCCAAAATAATTTTGGCGAACATCTCCATCTTTCATAGTCATAACTTCGCTAACTCTCACAGGATTTTCCAAAGCATCCTTGATATCTGTTATTGGTGTTCCTAACCTCATGCCATCGTGAGACGTCGATGTTTGGCCAATTACCCTATCTATAAAATGGGTTGCATAAGAATCAATTCTAGTTCCTTTACTCGTTGTTATTCCAACGATTTCTTTTTCAATATCATCTGTAATCTGCTCGTACATTTTAAACCCTGTAAGAGCATGTATATCACCTTTTGTAACAGCTCTCTCATAGCCTTGCAACAATTCATATCGTCTAGAATCATTATACTTAATTCGTCCAAACTCTGCAAGATTGATATCTGTATCCTTAAGAAGATTTTTGTACTTTCTAAATTCTTTTGAATCTCTATCAGCATTGCTAATCATTTCTTTTGGATATTTCGAAACCATATTCAAGTTTGGTGCTACCCTACCTCGCATATCGTAGTAAATACGTTCTCTCTGCTGTACCAATCCCATTTTATTAGAAAACTGTGCATATTCTCCAAGCTGTGCCTGGTATTTTGCTCTTGCAAGCATTATTGTTGAACGATGCACCATTTT
>CAZDAP010000023.1:0-11582 GCA_964503585.1 uncultured Lachnobacterium sp.
GGCTTGTCTGGTTCAGGAAAATCTTCGCTTGCTTTTGATACGATTTATGCAGAGGGGCAGAGACGTTACATGGAGTCATTGTCTTCTTATGCAAGACAGTTTTTAGGACAGATGGAAAAACCAAATGTGGAAAGTATTGAAGGTCTTCCGCCAGCGATTTCGATTGACCAGAAATCTACCAATCGCAATCCACGTTCTACTGTAGGTACTGTTACAGAGATTTATGATTATTTCCGTTTGTTATATGCGCGCATTGGTATTCCACATTGTCCAGAATGTGGACGTGCCATTACAAAGCAGACCATCGACCAAATGGTAGATGCAGTGATGCAGTTACCAGAAAAGACACGTATCCAGATTCTTGCTCCAGTTGTAAGAGGACGTAAGGGACTGCACGAAAAACTCTTTGAGAAAGCCAAGAAAAGTGGTTATGTTCGTGTGATTGTGGATGGTGCTCAGTACGAACTTTCCGAAGAGATTAAATTAGATAAAAATATCAAGCACAATATTGATATTGTGGTGGATCGTCTGGTGATAAAACCAGGCATTGAAAAACGCCTTACAGATTCCTTAGAAAATGTATTTGATTTAACAGAAGGCAATGCCATTGTGGATGTCATTGATGGAGAGTCTTTGACTTTTTCACAGAACTTTGCATGTCCAGATTGTAATGTTAGTATTGACGAAGTAGAACCTAGAAGTTTTTCTTTTAACAATCCGTTTGGTGCTTGCCCAACCTGTTTTGGTCTGGGTTACAAAATGGAGTTTGACGAAGATTTAATGATTCCAGATAAAAACCTTGCTATTTCCGAAGGTGCGATTCAGGTCATGGGGTGGCAGTCCTGTACAGACTCATCCAGTTATACCTATGCTACTTTGAGAGCTTTGTCAGAGGGGTATGGATTTGATTTAAATACACCATTTAAGGATTTGCCCAAAGATATTCATGATATGTTCATGTATGGTGGCGATGGACGTGTGCTCAAAGTGCATTATAAAGGGCAGCGAGGAGAAGGCATTTACGATTTAAACTGGGAAGGTCTTATTAAGAATGTACAGCGTCGTTATCGTGAGACATTTTCAGAAAACCAAAAGGCAGAATATGAGCAGTTTATGCGCATTACTCCATGTGAATGCTGTGGTGGTCAGCGTTTGAAAAAGTCTTCTTTGGCGGTTACTGTTGCGGATAAAAATATCTATGAAATGACAAATATGTCGGTAAAAGATTTAGTTGTATGCTTAGAAAAAATGGAACTTACAAAACAGCAGTTGTTGATTGGTGACCAGATTTTAAAAGAAATCAAAGCGCGTGTTGGCTTTTTAAAAGAAGTAGGGTTGGAATATTTGACATTAACCCGTGCAACAGGAAGTTTGTCAGGTGGCGAGGCTCAGCGTATTCGTTTGGCTACACAAATAGGTTCTGGTTTAGTAGGTGTTGCTTATATCTTGGATGAGCCTAGTATCGGTTTGCATCAAAGAGATAATGATAAACTTTTGGGTGCGTTAAAGAATTTAAAAGATTTGGGGAATACTTTGGTAGTGGTAGAGCACGATGAAGATACGATGCGTGCTGCTGATTATATTGTGGACATTGGACCAAGAGCAGGTGTACATGGTGGAGAAGTAATTGCTACGGGTACAGCTGAGGATATTATGAAGTGTAAGGATTCCTTGACTGGTGCATATCTTAGTGGACGTATTAAGATTCCAGTGCCAACAGAACGTAAAAAACCAACTGGTTTCATTACGATTAAAGGTGCTAGGGAAAATAACTTAAAGAATATTGACGTAGATATTCCACTTGGAGTTATGACATGTATTACAGGTGTATCAGGGTCAGGCAAGAGTTCGCTTACAAATGAGATTTTATACAAACACTTGGCAAAAAGTTTGAATCGCGCTAGATGCATTCCAGGAAAGCATGACGATATTTTAGGCTTGGAGCAGTTGGACAAGGTAATTGATATTGACCAGTCTCCAATTGGAAGAACGCCACGTTCGAACCCTGCTACTTATACTGGGGTGTTCGATTTAATTCGTGATTTGTTTGCTGCAACTACTGATGCAAAAGCGAGAGGTTATAAAAAAGGACGTTTTAGTTTTAATGTAAAAGGAGGTCGCTGCGAAGCTTGTAGTGGTGATGGTATCTTAAAGATTGAGATGCATTTCTTACCAGATGTTTATGTTCCTTGTGAAGTGTGTGGAGGTAAACGTTATAATCGTGAGACTCTGGAAGTAAAATACAAAGGTAAGAGTATTTTTGATATTTTGGATATGACTATTGAAGATGCAGTGGAATTTTTCAAGAATGTGCCATCTGTTCTTCGTAAGATTCAAACCTTAAACGACGTAGGTTTAGGTTACGTAAAATTAGGTCAGCCGTCTACAGAACTTTCCGGTGGAGAGGCACAGCGAATTAAGTTGGCTACAGAGCTTAGTCGCAAGAGTACAGGAAAGACTATTTATATTTTAGATGAACCTACTACTGGTCTTCATTTTGCAGATGTGCATAAATTGGTAGACATCCTGCATAGACTAGCAGAGGATGGAAATACAGTTGTTGTTATCGAACATAATTTGGATGTAATTAAAACTGCAGACTATATCATTGATATGGGTCCAGAAGGTGGAGATGGCGGCGGAACTGTAATTGCCCAAGGTACACCAGAAGAAATTTGTGAGGTGGAAGAAAGTTATACAGGTAAGTTTTTGAAACCTTATTTGGAGAAGTAAGAAAAATTTTCTTTATTCATAAAAACTTAAGAAAAAATAGTTTGAAAAATGGCATATTTTGTATATAATAAGACTAAGTATGGAAAACTAGACTTATAGGGGTTTTATGTGCTTCATAAAATCTAAAAATATACAATTACTCGAAAGGAGAACTGTAGCATTATGATGATGGGAACGGACATTGGTATTGATTTAGGAACCGCTAGTATTTTGGTATATATTAAGGGTAAAGGCGTAGTTTTAAAAGAGCCTTCCGTAGTAGCGTTTGACAGAGATACAAATAAAATTAAAGCAATTGGCGAAGAAGCGAGACTTATGCTTGGTAGAACACCAGGAAATATCGTTGCGGTTAGACCTCTTCGTCAGGGTGTTATTTCAGACTATACAGTAACAGAAAAGATGATTAAATACTTCATTCAGAAAGCACTTGGAAAGAGATCTTTCCGTAAACCACGTATTAGCGTGTGTGTACCTAGTGGTGTAACTGAAGTAGAAAAGAAAGCAGTAGAAGATGCTACTTATCAGGCTGGTGCTCGTGAAGTAGAAATTATCGAAGAACCAATCGCTGCAGCTATTGGTGCTGGTATCGATATTGCCAGACCATGTGGAAATATGATCGTAGATATCGGTGGTGGTACTACAGATATCGCAGTAATTTCGCTTGGTGGTTCAGTAGTTAGTACTTCTATCAAGATTGCTGGTGATGATTTCGACGAAACTTTGGTTCGTTATATGCGTAAAAAACATAATCTTCTGATTGGTGAAAGAACTGCAGAAGATATCAAAATAAAGATTGGTACATGTTATCCATTGCCTACGCCAGAGACATTGGATGTTAGAGGACGTAACTTAGTAACTGGTCTTCCAAGAACAATCACTGTTAGTTCAGAAGAAACAGAAGAAGCTCTTCGTGAACCAGTTATGCAGATTGTTGAAGCAGTACATTCTGTATTAGAAAAAACTCCACCAGAACTTGCAGCAGACGTTGCAGATAGAGGTATTGTTCTTACAGGTGGTGGTGCACTTTTACGTGGTCTTGAAGAATTGATTGAAGAGCGTACAGGTATCAATACTATGACAGCTGAAAATCCAATGACATGTGTTGCTGTTGGTACAGGAAAATATGTAGAATTTTTAGCTGGAAAACGTGACGAATAATTTTTAAAAAATATTTTTAAAAGGGTTAATAATTTGGAAGAAGATTCCGATAAACAATGTGGGAGACTACGTATGCGGTCTTCCCACACTTTTTATTTTATTTCAATCAATTATTTAGAAAGGAGCTATAAGATGATTAAGGGTCTCTATACCGCCCATACAGGGATGGTAAATGAAATGAAGCGTTTAGATGTTTTAACCAACAACCTTGCGAATGCAGACACTACTGCATACAAGAAAGAAGGCACTACATCACGTACTTTTGCCGATGAATTGGCAATTAAAATCAAAGACACATCAAATTATGGTCTCCATCAAACACTCGGTGAAATTTCTTTAGTTACCCATCTGGGTCAGGTGTATACGGATTATTCAACCGGAAGTTTCGAAGTAACCGATAATGAAACGGATTTCGCGCTTGAGGGAGAAGGTTTCTTTGCGGTGTCATTCACAGATAAGAACGGAAATACTTCCGTAAAACTTACACGTGATGGTAACTTTGTTGTAGATAATGATGGTTATCTCAGAACAAAAGACGGTGATTATGTATTGAATGCTACAGGCGCATTGAATATGGATGCGAATCCAGCGAATTATGTTCAGGTAGATCCTATCGCGTCTATTGCGGTAGATGAAATGGGATACATATATCAGAATGAACAATTAGTCGGCACAATAGGTGTGGTTGACGTAGAGGATTATGACTACCTAGAGAAATATGGTGAGAATATGTACAACCTTGTAGAAGGTGGTGTTATCACTGCTTCCGAGGCAACTGTTCGACAGGGTATGTTAGAAAGTTCCAATGTTAATGTTGTAGATGAAATGGTTAATATGATTGCAATTCAGCGTGCGTATGATGCTGGACAGAAAGTAATCAGATCTGTAGATGAAACATTAGCGACTACTGTAAACTTAGGTAAAGTACAATAATACTGCTTAAGGGGGAATGATACATTATGATGAGAGCATTATATACTGCAGCCTCAGGAATGAAGGCTGGTCAGACGAATGTAGATACAATTGCAAATAACTTATCCAACGTTAATACAAATGGATATAAGACAACTAGAACAGAGTTTAAATCTTTGTTATATCAAACAATTCAGACAAAAACGACATCTGCGAATGGTGATGAAAAGCCAGTTGGTGCACAGGTTGGTCTTGGTACCAGAGTTGCATCTACAACTACTATGTATACACAGGGCGCATTGACTGCCAGTGAAAGTGCAACTGATTTTGCATTAGAGGGCGATGGTTTCTTTGCTGTACGTGGTGCGGATGGTGAAACTTACTATACTAGAAATGGTAATTTTACCTGGGCTATTGATGCAAATGGCAACACACTTCTTACAGACGTAGAAGGATCACCAGTATTGGATAGAGAAGGAAATGCGATTTATGTACCTGAAAATATCAGTGCTGAAAGTATGCGTTTTTCTCAATTAGGAGAAATCGGCTATGTAATGCCAGATGGTACCTATGTGGATTTAGACCAAAGTTTTGGTATTTATCAGTTTAACAATCCATCGGGTCTTGAAAAATTATCCTATAGCAGACTATCACCATCGGATGCATCTGGACAGCCTATTTTAGAGGGAGAAAACGGAACGACTGCCAGCAAAGTATGTCAGTATTATTTGGAAGGTTCCAATGTACAGGTTGCGGATGAAATGGTAAATATGATTATTGCACAACGTGCATATGAAATGAACTCAAAGGCAATCCAAACAGCTGATTCAATGTTGCAGACAGCAAATGAATTGAAACGTTAGTATAGGAGGTTGTGGATATGAGTATGGATATTAGTGGCATTACTTCAATGCTGAATCAAACAACTACCACAAGTGCTTCGAACAGTGCATCTTCTGCAAAAGCCAGCAGTTTAACTAGTTCGGCCAGTAGTCTTTCTTCATCATCTACAGAAGAGGAATTAAAAGAAGTATTAGAGGATTTTGAGTCCTATTTTATAGAACAGATGATTAAGCAGATGAAAGAAACATTTACGGAAGACGATGAGTCATCTGTGGCATCTCAGTATACAGATACATTTATGGATTATGCGATTGAAGAAGTGGCTGATCAGTTGTTGGATGAAATTGGTGGCAGTATGACACAACAGTTGTTTGAACAGATGAAACGTAATTATAATATTCCTACTGTAGAAGAAGTAGAAAGTGCTACAGAGGAAGTTACTGAAACAACTCAGGTGGAAGAAGTTTAATTTAAGAATATTAAGACCACTATACATAGTGTAGTGGTCTTTCTTTATTTATAATTTATAAAATTGGTTGGCAGGAGAATAAAATTTGGAAACAATTAAAGGTTATGTAGACCATATTATTTTTCGAAATGCAGACAATGGATATACCGTATTAGAATTAGTGTGTGAAGAAGAGGAAATTACCTGCGTCGGTATTTTTTCAGATATAGTAGAAGGAGAAAATATCGAGGCAAAAGGTGAATACATCGAACACCCATCTTATGGTCGTCAGTTTAAGGTGCACTCATTTGAAGAAAAAGCACCAGAAGATGAGATGGCTATTGAGAGATATTTAGGTTCTGGTGCAATCAAAGGAATCGGAATTGCATTAGCTGCGAGAATTGTTCGAAGATTCAAAAAGGATACCTTTCGTATTATAGAAGAAGAGCCAGAACGTTTAGCAGAGATTAAAGGAATCAGTCAGCGTAAAGCAATGGAAATCGCAAATCAGGTGAACGAAAAAAGAGATTTACGACAAGCCATGATTTTTCTTCAGCAATATGGTATTCATATTAATCTTGCGGTAAAGATTTATAATCAATATGGACAGCGTATTTATAGTATTTTGACCGAAAATCCATATCAGATGGCAGAAGATATTGATGGGGTTGGATTCAAAACGGCGGATGAGATTGCTGCTCGTATTGGAATTCGAACAGACTCCGATTTTCGAATTCGCAGCGGTATATTGTATGCACTTTCTTTGGCAACAGGAGAAGGACATACCTATTTGCCAATGGAAGAGTTAACAAAACGAACGAGTGTACTTCTGGAGATAGACGGAGAACATATAGAGAAACACTATATGAATCTCGCATTAGACAGAAAGATTATTATGCGTCAAAAGGATGAAGAAACACAAATCTATGCATCTACTTTTTTCCATATGGAAAATAATACAGCTATGATGTTGAAAAAGTTAGATGTTAGTTACGATGTTTCTGAGCAGGAGATAGAAAGCCGCATAAAACGTATTGAAAAGCAGACGCAAATGACATTGGACGAACAGCAGATTTGTGCTGTAAAAGAGGCAGTAAGAAATGGTCTTTTGATTATTACAGGTGGTCCGGGAACTGGTAAGACCACTACGATTAATACCATTATTCGATATTTTGAAATGGAAGGAATGGATATTTTTCTGGGGGCACCAACAGGACGAGCCGCAAAGAGAATGAGTGAGACTACAGGCTTTGAAGCCCGCACAATACATCGTATGCTAGAAGTGAATGGCGGAGCCGAAGGTGGTGGATTTGAACGAAATGAAATGAATCCATTAGAAACCGATGTTATCATCATAGATGAGATGTCTATGGTGGATATTACATTGATGCATGCGTTATTAAAAGCAGTACTAGAAGGAACACGTCTTATTTTGGTTGGAGACGTCAATCAGTTGCCAAGCGTGGGACCAGGTTGCGTGTTGAAGGATATTATTGAATCAGAGCAGTTCCATACAGTGAAACTGAATAAAATTTTCCGTCAGGCTAGTACCAGCGATATCATAGTAAATGCTCATAAAATCAATAATGGGGAAGAAGTTGTTTTGGACAACAAAAGTATGGATTTCTTTTTCCTGAAACGTTATGAGGCAGATAAAATCATTAATGTTACGTTGCAGTTGATTAAACAGAAACTGCCAAAATTTGTAGATGCATCAGAATATGATATACAAGTGTTGACACCTATGCGAAAAGGTCTTTTGGGAGTAGAAAGATTGAATACGGTTTTGCAAATGTATTTGAATCCGAAGGATGATTCCAAAAGAGAGAAGGAATATGGCAATATTGTTTTCCGAGAGGGAGACAAGGTAATGCAGGTAAAAAACAACTATCAGTTAGAATGGGAAATTCGTACAAAATACGGACTTTGTATTGATAAAGGAATGGGAATCTTTAATGGTGATACAGGAATTATTCAAGAAATTAACTATTTTGCAGAGACGATGACGATTTCTTTTGATGAAGGCAAAATTGTGGAGTATCCTTTCAAACTGTTAGAAGAGTTAGAGTTGGCATATGCGATTACAATTCACAAATCCCAAGGATCTGAATATCCTGCAGTGGTAATTCCAATGTTTAAAGGTCCGCAGATGTTGATGAATAGAAACCTTTTATATACCGCCGTTACACGAGCAAAAAAATGTGTAACACTTGTAGGAGATGATGAAGTGTTCTATACTATGGTTAATAATACTTCGCAGTTGAAGCGATATAGTGGGTTAAAAGATCGTTTGCAAGAAGATATATAGTGAGGAAAGTAAATGGATGTTCGTATATTAAGAGAAGAGGAATTGGCACAGGCTGCAGGCTTATCTAGATATGTATTTGATGTATGTCTGCGTAATCGTATGGAATTTACCCAGACAATTCCTTTTGTAGAAAATTATATTACAGAATCAAATCTAAAAAGTATGTGTCAGGAGAGTAAACTGATTGTTTGGGGTGCATTCGAACAGGAACAGTTAGTAGGTGTAGCCGCAATGCAGACAGACGGTATGATTACGTTGCTATATGTATTGCCACAATATGGGAATAGAAACTGTGGAAGTATGTTGCTTAGAACAATGAGAGAGTATGCAAAGAATGTTTTGAATTTGAATAGAGTTACAGTAAATGCAACTCCAGCATGGACTTCACAGTACTTTCTAAAGCGTGGATTTTCCATGATAAATAAGAATTCGGGTATGCGCGTACCATTTGTACCAATGCAGGCTTTTTCTGATAAAATAATGTTTGAAAAGAAAGAGCGTATTTCCATAGGCACTATTGTAGGTGCAATTATTGCCTGTGTTGCATTTGCTACCATTGTAGGTGTAGCATTTATGATATGGTATCTATTTTAAAAGTAAAAGGGGCTGTTGCAAAATAGACAAAAGTGTCTGTGGCGCAACGCCCCTTTCGTGATACAATTATTTACTCATCTCAAGAAGTTTCTGGCGCATTTCAGATTCAATCTGTTGTAATTGTGTTTCTGCGAGCTTGCGTTTTTCGCGTCCTTCTTCCTGAATTTTCATTACTTCATCTAATGTAGCAATTAATGTCTGATTTGTGTGCTGAAGAGTTTCGATGTCAATGATACCACGTTCTGCTTCTTTTGCAGTTTCAATGGTAGCAACTTTAAGTTGTTCAGCATTTTTCTTAAGTAAAGCATTTGTCATATCGCTTACTTCGCGCTGTGCACGAGCTGCTTCGGTGGAGTGGTCCAGGCCGATAGCAATAACCATTTGGCTCTTCCAAAGTGGAATAGTGTTTACCAAAGTGGATTGGATTTTTTCAGACATAACAGTATCGTTGTTTTGAATCAAACGAATTTGTGGCGCCATCTGAAGAGATACAGTACGGGATAATTCCAAATCATGAATTTTCTTCTCAAAGCGGTTGCACATTTCTGCGAAATCTTTTGCCTTTTGTGTATCCTCTGGAAGTCCGCTCTGTTCTGCTTTAGCAAGTAATGTTGGTAATTCAACTGTTTTTGCCTCTTCAAGTTTCTGCTTGCCAGCAAGAATATACATAGATAATTCTTTAAAATAATTTAAATTCAAATCGTACATCTTGTCTAACATAGCAACATCTTTTAACAAAGTAATCTGATGTGCTTCCATAGCATCTGTAATTTTATTGATGTTTACTTCTGCTTTATCGTATTTTGATTTTAAATTTGCAAGTTGATTGCTTTTCTTTTTGAAAAGTCCTAAGAATCCCTTTTCTTCTTCTTCTTCGAAATTTTTAAGTTCTGCAACAACATCTGTGAGAAGATCGCCGATTTCGCCTAAATCTTTCGTTCGAACACTGTTTAATGCTGTTTCAGAGAAATCAGCAATTTTTTTCTGGCTACCTGCGCCATACTGGAGAACCATTTGCGTATTGGTAAGGTCAATCTGTCTTGCAAATTCATCCACCATTTTCTGTTCTTCTGGTGTGAGTTTGGATTCTACAGTTTCTAGTTCTTTTTTGGTTTCTTCTACTACTATTACTTCTTCCTTTGTGTTAGCAAATGGCTCTAAGGTTAATGTAGGTGCTTCCTTTAACATTTCGTCTAAATCTTTATTCATTTATGTTTCCTCCATTACTTTGTTTTTGGTTAATCCTTCTTTGGCTAACATTGTCTGTAGTACCTGTGCATCAGTAGCTGCATCAAATGCTGAGTCTTGGAAGAGTTTATTTAATAGTTCACCGAAAGCTTCATTAATTATATCAATTGTTTTTTCAATTTCTGCTTTAGCAGAAGCGATATCATTATTAGGTGTACTTACATCATCAAATTCAGAATAAGCCTGTAACAATTTGATGGTAGTAGGCAGATAATAACTCATTAGTTTTCGCATTTTTGGCATTTGCTCTGGTGCTTCTTTTAACCGCTGGAAGATTTCTTTTAAAAGATCTTCCATACGATAGAGTTTTTCAGAAACTACCTCATCTTCAATTAAATCGTTGAGATGGTGAAGTTTTTGAATATAATCTTTTCCTTCATTCATGATGGCTTGTAGTTCCTGATTGCGTTTTTCTTCTTCCGAAAGAGGGGTGGCTTTTCGAATAGCCTCTTCTTGTGCCAAGGCTTTACGTTCTTGTTCTACACGTAGATATTCACGGTAGGTTGCATCATCTAGCATCAAGCAGGTTTCCTTTTGGTCTAAATGACCTTCTGGGAAGAAGCCAAGCTGAAGCATTTTCTTAACGTCTTTTAAAACATACTGCGTAGATGTATGTGTTTGCTCTGCCAATTCTTTGATATTGATATACATATTGTCATCACAGAGTGTGATATAGCGTTTCATTCTGCCTAATCGTTTATAGTCAACGTTTCCTTTGTAAATCATGCATAAGAACAGGAAGAGTATAGAAAATAGTAAGATATATATACCCGCTGACCAAGACCAATCAATAGCTGTAAAGATTAGTCCAACGAATAATGCTAAAATTGTAAAGCCAGTTCCGATTCCGCCAAACACCATATATAAAATGCTGGATACTTGTCCTACATTTTTTGTTTTTGAGATTGGCATATGTTTCCTTAAAACAGGAGTCTTATATTTTCGAGGTTGTTGATACTGCTGATTGCGTTGATATTGTTGCTGTTGATATTGTTGTGTATTTTTATACAACTGAGAGCGGGAAGTATTCTGAAACTCTTTCTGAATTTCAACGCCTGCTTTTTTCACCTGTACACTAGTTTCTGCAATAACATCTGTGACAGTGTCAGTTACCAGATAATTTAGTTTTTTGAAGTCTCCTTTATTAATTGCATCTTGGACAGCATATTTAAATTGGTCTCCAAGATTATTCCAATTTTGATTACTCATTGCATTTTCCTTATAAAATAATATTCTTTCAATATAAAAGATTATCCCACATCTGTTTTGGGGTTGCAATATCTTTTAATTGCGCTTTTTTGTTTTTTAAGTATGAAAAAGTTCTATAAGTATATCAGC
>CAZDAP010000024.1:0-11525 GCA_964503585.1 uncultured Lachnobacterium sp.
TAATGCCTAACGCTGCGGAGCTTATTGGTAATGTAAGGATAATCCCCATTAATACGGATACTAAAACCCCCATAAGAAATGGCTGCTGCTGTGTACTGATATTAATCAGTTCTCCGATAAATGTCATTGCCTTGGAAATTGGAGGTCCTAGAATAAGTCCTACCGTTGAGCCAGTTAAAATACTTAAAAGCGGCGTAATGATAATATCTATCTTTGTCTTACCAGACACCAGCCTTCCCATGTATATTCCTGCTAAAGCGGCAATAAACGCTCCCAGTGGTTCACCTGGTCCTGCATACACGATATTTCCATCTACCAAAACCGTTCCAGCCAATATTTTGCTGGCAAAAGCGCCCACCATACCGCAGGTTGCTGCTGACATGATTACCAATGGTGTTTCCTTGAAACGAACCGCTACGCCGCATCCAATACCCACACCTGTTACACTGGCCGCTACTTTACCGATTATATAAAGCAATTCACCAATAACACCAGGAATCAATCCACCTATTTGCTGGATAATTGTTCCAATAATCAGTGTGGCAAACAACCCCGTTGCCATTCCACTTAGGCCTTCAATAAAAATTTCATTTGCAAGTCTCTTGATTTGCTTCACACAACTCACCTCACCTATCAAGAATTATAATAAAACATTATATACCTTTCTTTTCATTATTGCAAAAAAATATAAAGTTCTTGAAATAAAAAGGATTTTCATAGATAATTTGATAAGAAGATTTTTGAAAACAGAAAGGAGAAAACCATGGCAAAACCTTCTGCTAATAAAAAAATAATACTTGTGGTTTTGGGTGTTTTAGCAGCATTCTGTCTTGGCCTCGTTCTCTTTTTCAAATCACCACTCTTTAAAGTCGAATTGACCACCCAGGAAACCAGTTTCGAAATTGGTGATACATTAAATACCGATCCTGCTTTTTATTTGGATGGTGAAGATTGGTGCGTATCTTTATCTTATGTGGATACTTCTGCGGTCAAGAAAACCATTGTAGGGCGATATCCTATCTACATTTATCATGGATTTTACAAGTATACCTCCTATATAAATGTAATTGATACTCTTGCACCAGAGGTTACCTGCGATATCAAAAATAAAACCATATCCCCAGGAGAGACTATATCTGTGCACTCCCTTGGATTAAATATTCAGGATCACAGTGAAATCGATAGCATCGCTTTTACAAAAATTGCATCCAGTCATTTCTATACTGGGCTTTCCGATGAAGCCAGTGCAGACATGAAAGAGGCCTATTTAAAAGGCATCCCTATGTATGCAGAAGAATTTCAATTCTCCTACGGTGGAATTTATACCCTGACCATAGAAGTTACCGATGCATTTCACAATTCCAGTGAAATCACTTTAACACTTACTGTGGAACAACCACCTGTTGTTACTGCGCCAAACCATATCTATGTTGCATCAAATCAAAATGTAGATTTCTCTGCTTATGTGGATGCGTGGGATTTTATAGACGAAGATTTTGGAAAAGACGATCTTGTCATTGATACTTCCGAAGTAAATATGAGTTCTACTGGTGAATACAAGGTGTATTATACCGCAACTGACAGTTATGGCTTATCTATTACAGCGTACTCTATTGTCCATGTGAGCTCGCAGGAGGCTCTACAAGAGCTTATTAACACCCATGTGATAAATATAAGCGATAACGTCATTGTAGGGGCTTTAAACCCTTATGACAGCGGGTATTATGAGGATCAAGATATCTCCTACATTCAGGAAGCCATGCTGCCAACAATTGTTCATATTGAAAATGATAAATTGGATACATTTGGAAGTGGATTTATTATTGAAATCAATGACGAATTTGTGACGATTGCCACCAATGAACATGTCATTACATCGGATATGATTATCGATGTTACATTCTTTGATGCAAAAACCTGTACAGGCTCTGTTGTGGCATCCAATGCAAGGGAAGACATGGCATTTATCCGTATACCAATCTCCGAAAAAGAGAGCACTTCTTCTCTGAGCCAAGATTATGTCAACACTTTACGAACCGTTCATATTGATAAGGCTTATTGGGATAGCCTTGCCAACGATTCTAATCTTGTTTTCTGTTATAATTGTATTGATGCAGATGGAGATGTGTGGCTTCTTGGAGATGGCACCATTTTAGAAAAAAAAGCAACCCGTGATTGGAATAATTATAAAGATGTGAGCGAAACCATCCTGTCTACCCAGCCTATGGCTGGCTCGTCTGGTTCCGCGCTTTATGATACAAGCGGTCGACTTGTGGGAATGATTCGCGGTTATACTGACTACGGTTCCTATACAGAAACCGTAGCCGTTCCACTTGACCGCCTATTAACCTATTTTGAGACAACTTTTAAATATAAAGTACAGTATCAATAAATGCTTACTTTGTAATCACCATATTCGGCCAAACCTTTTCGATGAGTGCGTCCTCGTAATTGGAATCCAAGAACTCTTCTAAGACGGTTTCTGCCGGAATACCCTCCTGTCTCTGTGTATATCTTACCATTGCCATTGCAGAAATTAAGGCGTTGCAAATCATAAATGCAACCAAAACCCAGGTAATCACTTTACCCTGCAATGGCGGTAATTTTTCTATGAAATGACTCATCTTTGGATAGCAGAACTTTATCCAGACTACTGCTAAAATTCCCCAGAATACCATATAAAGCAGGTTGGTTCGTCCACCAATATTAAATGGCATCCAACTGTAATCCCAAAATACAGTACCTAAAAAAAACTCAGTAAACAGACTGCATCCGTATTCGTATACACCACCAATCAGTGCTCCTATGAGAAAGATATAACGGTCTGGTTTTTCTGCAAATTTGGATAATACAATCGTCAGCACAACCGCTCCAATCCCCCATACGATACTAAATGGTCCATAAAGAACGCTAGAACGGCTCATCCATTCTCCGCCAACTGCGCGACAGTATAAGGTCTCTATAATATCCCCTAAAAATGCTGATACTAAAAATACCCAGATTATTTTATCTAAACAAATTCCTTTCGCAAAAACATACTTTTCTTCTACTTCTGGTGTATCCTCAATATTTGGATAAGCTTTTTCCAAACGGTTCCAAATATGCGCATAAATACGCCCATTCATATTGCTCTGATATTCTTGCTGTTTCTGCTGGTATTCTCTTACTAATTTATTTCCACGATTTCTATACATGATATAAATTGTAAGCAGAAAATCTAAAAATATTACAAAACCAAAGATACCACAAAAGATTTTTAAAACCATTTCTGGAATCATATGTATGAGCAAATACACAAATGGATGAACTAATTCCATCATTGTCCAAAGGCCCAAAGCAAACAGCACAGCAACCAATAAATTTAACCATTGCCCATTATATGGAGTAATATCTTCGTACTTTAAAAGCATGCGCTGACAAATACGGGTTGAACCGAACTCCGCAATAGACTGCACCGTCACAAATACTACAAAGACGGCCACGAACTTAAACATAGAATTACTGACTAAATTTGGCCATAGGATAATCAGTATATCCATCATAACACCGTACATGATACAAAACGGCAAATTTACAAACCCTCTGTTACGAAAACGCCTGTCTTTGATTGCAATAATACTCACTTCCAATACCCAACCTAAAAAGGAATACAGTATAAAGTATGTAACTAATTCTAAAAATGTGTATGTCATATTGTTTTCACCTCACAAAAGATTATAACATACTTGTATTTTTTGTTCGATTGTAGTACGCTAAATTTAAGAATTTTTTTACAAATGAGGGATGATTATGAAAACAAAAACAGAACGCAGAATGCTTGATATTGCAAAAAGCATCACAAAAGAAAGTATCTACAAAATCATGAACACCATTACCCTTGCAGTATCTGCACTCTTTTTGGTGAAAAACATATTTGGTGGCGCAATCATAGGAAGTGTAGCTATCGGATTATGCTTGGGTGCTTATTGTGTTGCTTTATTTGTAATGAAAAAAATGGATATACCAACGGATACTCGTAACCTTGTGGTATCTGTTGCCCTATTGATTGTTATCTCCATCGTCTCCATTTTTAGTGGAAGTTCCTTTAGCGATGATTTTATTTTGTATTTGGCTGCTATCGGTATGTCAGGTTTATTCCTTCGTCCACAGTATCCTAAGATTCAGTTAATCACGGCAAATCTTTTATTAGTCGTTCAATGTATTTGCGCACCACAGAAAATTGGAGATACCTCACAATTTATCATGTGTGTTGTTTTATTTAATCTGGCTGGTATTCTCTTTGCATTCGTCGTTGCCCGCGGACGTTCTTTTATCATTGAAAGCCGCACTCGTACAAAAGAAATGGAACATGTCATTGAACAATTAGCACTTATCAATGCCGAGTTAAATAAAAACTTTGAAAGTACACAGGGACGAATCGCTGATATTTCAAATGCAAATATGCAGGTAGAAAATTGTACCAATGAACTTTTAGTTGATTCCAACAACATTACGGATAGTGTTACTGACACAATTTCTACTTGTGAAGATGCCAATTCACATATTACCGTATGTAAAAATCAACTTACAGCACTTTTAGAAAACATACATCATTTCGAAGATGTTTTAAAAGAAAACGAGAGCAACATTAGCACGATGTCTGCTGAGATTCTCAGTGTAAAAGATTCCGCTTATGCTACCACAGAAGTATTTGACGGTATTCAGCAGCAAATGGAAGAAATCGTTTCCGTAGTAGAACAATTAAAATCCATTGCTTCCAGCACCAATATGCTTTCTCTCAACGCCTCTATTGAAGCAGCCCGTGCAGGTGCCGCTGGTGCAGGTTTTGCAGTTGTAGCAGAAAAAGTACAGCAATTGGCTGTGGATAGCAATAAGTGTTCTAATCATGTAGAACAGATTGTTTCAAACATGGAAACACAGGTGGCTAAGACTCGAAAACAGATGAGAGAAAGTACCGAAAATGTAGATTCTTCTCTTGCAAGTATCGATGCACTGAATGATGGATTCCATGAACTGTTAACCAGTTTCACTTCTCTTTACGAAAACATCGCAGAACATGACACCTGCATAAACGAATTATCGACTAGTTTTGATATGATTCAGGATAATATATCTGCTATGGCGAACTATTCTGAAAAGAATCAAATGTCTATTACAGATATTGCAGATTCTATCAAGATTTACGGAAACAATATGGAACAAATGGAAAATGATACCGAAACCATTCGCCAATTGGTTGTTTCCATGGAAAAAGAAATTTCTAAATAAATTTAAACTAGTTCAAAAATATATTCTGACTATTATAAAAGAGGCGTTGCGCCATAGACGATTTTCGTCTATTTTGCAACACCTCTTTTTACTTGTTCATTTTTCTAAAAACGTATCTTACATACGATCATGGAATGTTCTACTAATTACCTCGCGCTGCTGTTCTTTTGAAAGTTTATTGAAGTTTACAGCATAACCAGAAACACGAATTGTAAGGTTTGGATAACTTTCTGGATCTTCATAGGCTTTCATCAAGGTTTCACGATTCATTACATTTACATTGATGTGATGAGCATTTTTTGCAAAATATCCATCTAAAATTGCAACTAAATTATCAATACGTTCTTCTTCTGTTTTTCCTAATGCATTTGGTGTAATAGAAAACGTATTGGATACACCATCACGACAATCATCATAACTGATTTTTGCCACAGAACTTAAGGATGCAATCGCACCGTTTTCTTCACGATTATGCATTGGATTTGCACCTGGAGCAAATGCTTCGCCAGCTTTTCTTCCATCTGGAGTTGCTGCTGTATTCTTTCCGTACATAACGTTAGAAGTGATGGTAAGTACAGAAAGTGTATGGATTGCATTACGATAGGTTGGTGTTTTACGAAGTTCTGTAATTACCTTGTGAGTCATATCTTTTGCAATCATATCTACTCTATCGTCATCGTTACCAAATTTAGGGAACTCACCTGTTGTTTCAAAATCAGTAATAAATCCATTTTCATCTTTAATCGGTTTTACTTCTGCAAATTTAATTGCACTAAGTGAGTCTGCTACTACAGAAAGACCTGCTACACCAAATGCCATAAATCTGTCTACATTTGTATCATGCAATGCCATCTGTGATTTTTCATAAGCATATTTATCATGCATATAGTGGATAACATTCATCGTGTTTACATAAAGGTTTGATAACCATTCAATATAAATGTTGTAACGTTCCATCACGGCATCATAATCTAACTTTTCTACGTCCATAACTGGCATCTGAGGTCCAATATGAATCTTGCTAGATGTATCATAACCACCATTTAAAGCGATTAATAACAGTTTTGGCAAGTTACAGCGAGCACCAAAGAACTGCATCTGTTTACCAACTTTCATTGCTGATACACAACAAGCAATGGCATAATCATCTCCGTAGATTGGACGCATCAAATCGTCATTTTCATACTGGATAGAGTCTGTATCCTTAGAAACCTTTGCACAGAATTTTTTGAAGCCTTCTGGAAGACTTGTTGACCAAAGTACCGTAAGGTTTGGCTCTGGTGATGAACCAAGAGTATAAAGGGTATTTAAAATACGGAAAGAGTTCTTTGTTACGAGAGTTCTTCCATCCTCACCCATACCACCTACGGCTTCTGTAATCCACATTGGGTCTCCACCAAAAAGTTCATTATATTCTGGTGTACGAAGGTGACGAGCCATACGAAGTTTGATTACGAAATCATCCATAAGTTCCTGTGCCCCTTCTTCTGTAAGCACACCATTTGCCATATCTCTTTCGATATAAATGTCAAGGAATGTTGCTACTCTACCGAGTGACATAGCCGCACCATTCTGTTCTTTAATGGCTGCAAGATAACCAAAATAGGTCCACTGAATTGCTTCACGGGCATTCTCTGCTGGATGACTAATATCAAATCCATACATTGTTGCCATCTGTTTCATATATGTAAGAAATGTAATCTGTTGGAAAAGTTCTTCTGATAAACGTACTTCCTCAGCGCCGAAGTTTCCATTTTCCAAAGCCTTCTTATCCTTTTTCTTCTCTTCGATTAATCGATCAATACCATATAAAGCCACACGACGATAATCGCCAATGATACGTCCTCTTCCGTACGCATCTGGAAGACCTGTGATTACATGACAGGTACGTGCTTTACGCATCTCATCTGTGTATGCACGGAATACACCATCATTGTGTGTGGTTCTGTATTTGAATTCGTTTTCAATTTTTTCACTAAGCTGATATCCATAAGCCTGACAAGCCATACGAGCCATACGAATACCACCAAATGGGTTTACCCCTCTCTTTAATGGACGGTTTGTCTGTAAGCCAACGATAAGTTCATTTTCCTTGTCAATATATCCTGGTGCGTAGTTTGTAAGAGATGATACGTTTGTTGTATCAATATCTAACACTCCACCATACTGTCTTTCTAATTTAAAAAGGCTGTTTACCTTCTTCATCATATCATTTGTACGTTCAGTCGCTTCTGCTAAAAAGCTCTCATCACCTTCGTATGCTTTGTAGTTCTGCTGAATAAAATCACGAACATTAATTTCATCCATCCATACGCCTGGTTTGAATCCATTCCAATTCTTGTGTTCCATTGTGTTACCTCCTTTGATATAAGAGTTGCCACCTTTGTCTGCTTAATGCTTCTTTTGCATATTTGCGAAAAAAAAGGGCAACTCAGTCATTATTCTGAATTGCCCAGACGGTCGGCTAAACTTACTTACACTCCCCTGCGGTTACCCGCATTATCCGTCAGTCATGTAAGTTCTGTAACCCTATGATAGTCCGAAAAATGTCGATTGTCAATAATTGTTGGTTATGTTCTAAAACAAATACATGTGGTATCTATTATTCCACACCACAATATATTGTGCATAAATCATCTTTTTTCTTTCCACTTCCTATACCAATGATAAATACCAAGTGCCATATAAAAGGACACAAATGCCTGCCATAAGGTAACTGCAACTGGATATAACGGCCCAGTAACAGCCAATGCAAACTGCAGCAATGCGTTGTTATTTGCTGGTTTTGCCAGGAACATATAATTCGTTCCAAATATCTCATTGACTATATAAGCCAATATACACGTGCCTATGATTACTGCCACGTATCCTTTCATGTCCTTCCCACTTGGCTCTATTAATTTGTTTTTTATAACAAATAAAGCAACAAAAATCATCAGTGTATGGTACAGCATACTATGAAAAGTTATAAAATGCCAGAACGGATATCGTCCAATGGATGTGGTTGGAAACACCAGATAGGTGCATCCGCCAATAAGTCCTCCATAATATAAAAACGATAATGAAATCTCTCTTACTTTTCCCTTTCCAAATCCTGCCAACAAACTGAAAGGAATAAATAAACTACAAAACCAAATTGGAAGATAATCATACCAAGCATCATATCGACTTGCGGATAACCCCCAAATCGTCTTCACTATTTCTAATACAAAAACCGTAACAGATATTACTCTTATCCATTTATATGGATTTTTAACAGGCTTTCTTAAAACCTTCCAAACTAATAACACTAATGCAGCAATACAACATGCAAGCATAAAGAAATGACCACTGGAAAACAATCCTGCTGCGGGATATTCTCCTCGACCTGCAAAAAAACTCATAACACTTCACCTTTAAACTACTACTTACTTCTCTTTTGCTTTATTTTGAATAATGATTTTATTTACTTCTGCTCCAAGCATCAAGATAATCATGCACACATACAACCAAAGCATAATCAAACAAACCGCTGTTAAACTGCCATAAATAGCAGACGCACTTGGAAAATATTTGATATATAAGGAATAGAAAAAGGAAAACAGCATCCATCCCAAAGTAGCAAACACGGCACCTGGCACATGGTTCTTTATGTGAGAACGAAAATGCTCATTCTTACTATGTTTGGCAGTGGATGCATATACAACTGCAAACACAAGGCACATAATAATAAACAAAATGATAATACTGAAATTCATAATCAAATCCACAATCTTTGTTAAATGCAGCGCATTGGCAATTGCCTGACCAAATAACACCAGAATAATGTTTACGATAATAATAATTATCAAAATAACTGTATTCACCAAAGATAATGCCTGCTGTTTAAAAAACTTTTTTGATGGTGGCACTTCATACACACATTCCAAACCAGTTCGCATAGCATCGCTGCCTCTAGAAGCAGTCCACAGTGCAGTAACTGCGGATACCGAAAGCAAGGATACCTTTTGTGTTGCCAATAACTGCGCAATAATCTCCTGAACGAAACCCTTAATTTCCTGAGGAAGCGCATAATTATCGAAATATGTATAAATATCCTCTGGAAGGAAAAAACTTGCAATAGAAATCAACAAACATAAAAATGGTATTGCTGAAATAATTACAAAATAAGATGCCTGTGCGCTATATACCATTACAAGGTCTTTATTGGTATTTTCCACTAATTTCTTTATGTTATCTAAAAACTTCTGCATAGAAACCTCCTTTTCGATTTCTCTATTTAAAACTCGCCCATTTAAAATTTCTCCAATGGTATAGAAGCGATAAACTCTACCTTACCCTGATAACATGATACATCAATTTTTCCTTTATGTGAAGTCACAATAGCCTTTGCAATGGCAAGACCCAGTCCATAATGATTTTCCTTACTGTTTCGAACGTCATCCGTACGATAAAAACGTTCAAATAATTTCTCTCTTTGTTCCACTGGAATTTCTGCGCCTGCATTAATCACAGATAACTTTGCCATGTTCTTTTCTTCGTATAAGGACAATACAATTTCCTTACCGCCTTTACCATGGCGGATGGCATTATCTACCAAAATAGCCACCAATTGTTTTAACTGGGTGCTATCTCCATGTACATATACATCATCTGCAATGGATGAGTTCAACATTTCTCCACTTTCAAAGGCTACACTTTCAAATGGCAATACTTCTCCTGCAACTAATCGGCTGAAATCAATCTTTTCCATTCGTGGTGCTACATTTTCTGTTCGCGCCAAATCCAATAACTGTGTAATCAAATTTCCCATTCGGTCATTTTCATATTGGATATTGGAAAGCCACTGATTTTCTCCAATTTCTCTGGACAAAAGTTCTGCATTGGCATTTATCACTGACACTGGAGTTTTTAATTCATGTCCTGCATCAGAAATAAATTGTTTCTGTTTTTCATAACTCTCTTCCAATGGTTCTACGATTTTTTTCGCCAGATATCTGGCAACAAAATACAACGCAACCATCAAAATCGCGCCAAAAATCAATGTATAACGGAACAATGTCATCATTCCTTCCTGCATGATGGTATTGTCCATAAAACCAATTAAAATATATCCACCCTTGTCCACAATGGAGTAGATAATATTATTTTTTACACCACTACTTTTTTTGCCTTCTATTAAATTGAAAGCCATTTCTTTTAATTCATCATCTGTATAGACACCAGATTCACTATTTCTGATTTCTAGGATTTCACCATCATAGGATATGGCCACGGAGTAAAAGGTAGACAATTTGAAAGATGGTGTATCTTGAAAATAATGATCCTGCTGGGATTGCATGCCTGGGAAATTACCGATACCGGATGCGTTTCCCATATCTGGTATTATTTCTATTTCTGGCATGCCACCCAATTCTGGCTGATCATTCATCTGTGGCATATTTAACATATACTGGGATAAATGTTCATTTAACATTTCATTATTCTGGGTCGTTACTTCATTGTAACTAAAGAAATAAATAATACATAATGTACCAATCCATATAACCGCAAGAATGGACATAATGGCAGCAACAATTTTTCTCCTCGATTGTTTAAACATCCTCGCACCTCAACTCATAGCCCATACCACGAACTGCTTTTATCTCTGTTTTTGCATTCACAAAATTCAATTTTTTTCTAGTAAATGACATATAAACTTCCACGTTATTATATTCTGCATCACTCTCTACGCCCCAGATTTTTACTGCTAATTGTTCTCGGGTCAATATCTGATTCTGGTTTGCAATCAAATATTCCATGATACGACATTCTTTTTCACTTAGACGTACGCTCTGATTGTTGGAAACACAAGTAAGTGTTGCCGTAGAAACATCCAGTTCTATGTCGCCAAACTTTAAGGTTCCATCTACTGTATTAATATTTCTTCTGCACAACGCACGAAGTCGAGCCAGCAGTTCTTTGGTCATAAATGGTTTCGTCAAATAATCATCTGCACCATTATCCAAGCCCCTGATTTTGTCATCTAGTTCTGATTTTGCTGTTAACATAAGAATCGGTGTACGCACACCTGATTTTCGCGCTCTTTTTACTACTTCAAAACCATTCATCCCTGGTAGCATAACATCCAAAATAGCGATATCGTAAATATCGCTTTCTAATGCTTCCAGCCCCAGTATTCCGTCTTCAAAAGAATCAACCTCATATTTTTCCTGACGCAAAATTTCGCAAAGGGCCTGAGCCATTCTATTTTCATCTTCTACAAGTAAAAGTCTCAT
>CAZDAP010000025.1:0-11359 GCA_964503585.1 uncultured Lachnobacterium sp.
TTTACTGAAATTATGGCGAACGCAAAACGTTTACCAGTAGAAAGAGAAATGCCAGAAAATATGAAAGAAAAACTGGATATTTATTTACTTCGTAAACGCGATGATAAAAAGAAATAATAAAAAGGAGAATAAGGGAAATGAGTGATTATTTAAGCACAGTCAATTCCGTGCCATTTTACATAGTTGTAGCATTGGTATTGGCATTTGTAGTAACGATGTGTGTTGTTTACCTTGTAAAAAGTTACAAGGCAGGTATTGCACTTGGTATGGATCCAAAGGATTTAAAAAAGGTAATGACTTCTAGTGCAACCTTTACTTTGCTTCCATCAATTAGTATTTTATTAGGCGTAATTGCTTTAAGTGGTACATTAGGTGTTCCATTATCATGGCTTCGTCTTTCTGTAATCGGTTCTTTGCAGTATGAATTAAATGTAGCAGAAATTGCAGCCACTGCCTTTGGTTTATCAGGTCTTCGTGTTGATGAAATGAGTATGGAAGCTTTTTCTACGATTGCTCTTGTTATGACAGCAGGTATTTTAGGTGGTTTGTTCTGTAGTATTTTCTTCTTAAAGAAATATTTAAACAAATTATCTGCAAAACCTAAGAGAACAGAAACTGGCGAAAAGAAACCGACCTTTGGTGATCATGCTACTACAGCAATGTTCGTAGGTCTTTGTGCAGCTTACATCGGTTCCTATGTTGGACGTGTGATGCCAGGCGAATATTTTGATATTATGCCACTTTTTACTGCAATCGTTGCGGCTATAGTAATGGCAGTGTTTGAGTTTTTAATTCAGAAAAAAGATATGAAAGTGCTGGAAAACTTCAGCCTAGCAGCAAGTATGTTGGTTGCTATGGCAGCTGCAGTTGTATTCCAGTTATTAGTATAGGAGGTGTAAGTCATGGATAATAAAGCAAAAGAACAATTTTTCGAAGAATTTAATAATGGTTTACATCGTCTTGGTAGATTTACATTAATTGCAGGTATTGTACTCCTTCTTGCTGTACCATTTGCTTTTGGTTTGATTAGTGGCGTAATGCCAGATATGGCAGCATTTTTAAAAGGATTTGCCAATGTTGCCGTTGTATATTTTCCTGTATCAGTAGTTGAATTTTTGGTATATGCACCAATGCTTGGTGCAGGAGGAAGTTATCTTGCATTTATCACAGGTAATGTAACAAATATGAAAATTCCTTGTGCCATGAACGCAAGAGATATTGCAAAAACAGAAGTAGGTACACCAGAAAATGAAATTGTATCTACAATCAGTGTTGCAGTGAGTGCAATTGTAACTACATTAGTTATTTTGTTAGGTGTTATTATGTTGGTTCCACTTCAGCCAGTGCTTAATAGTCCTACATTACAGCCTGCATTTAATAATGTAGTACCTGCTTTATTTGGTGCCTTGGCATTGAAATATTTTAGTAAGAGTCCAAAGATTGCAGTAGTTCCATTGGCACTTATGTGTTTGCTTTGTATTTTTGTTCCATCAATGATAACACAGACAAGTATCCTCATGATTCCAAGTGGTGGTCTTGCGCTTGCAATCGGATTTTTATTATTTAAAAAAGGTAAATTATAATGGAATAGTTGTAAATAAGGAAAGGATAATGAGGAAATGATAGGTTGGATTTTATTAGGAATCGTAGTTGTTTTAATTGCTATTGTACTAATACGTACATTAACCTTAAAGCCAACACCAGCAAAAACGTTAAAAATGGAGTTTGAGAAAAGTGAGCGTGCCACAAAGTATGGACAGCAACTTGCAAAAATGATTCAGGACGAAACGATTTCCAGTCGTTTTGATCAGGATATGAGTAAGTTTGATAAGTTTCATAAAACATTGGAAGAACTTTTCCCAAATGTACATAGTACATGTGAAAAACATGATTTAGACGGAAGTCTTCTGTATAAATGGAAAGGGAAATCATCAGAAAAACCAATTCTTTTTATGAGTCATCAAGACGTAGTGGAAGCAACTGGAGAATGGGAGCATGATCCATTTAGTGGAGACATCGACGAAGACGGCAATGTATGGGGGCGTGGTACTGTTGATACAAAAGGCAGTTTGTTCTGTATTTTTACTGCTTTGGAAGAATTAATTGCAGAAGGATATGAACCAGAATGTGATGTTTATATTGGAAGCAGTTGTACAGAAGAGTGGAGTGGAAATGGTGCTCCAATGACAGTTGAATTCTTGGAAAAACAAGGTGTGAAACTTGCTCTTGTTATGGATGAAGGCGGTATGATTGTGGAAGAGCCGGTTGGTGGCGTAAAAGGTACCTATGGTATGGTTGGTGTGATTGAAAAAGGCTATGGAGATTTGAAGTTTATTGCACATAGTAATGGTGGTCATGCCTCAGCACCAAAAAAGAATTCACCTCTTGTGCGTTTAGGAAAGTTTATGCTTGACGTTGAAAAGAATTATCCATTCCGATCTGAGTTTTCACCAACTGTAGAAGAGATGTTTAAACGTATGGCTCCAAATATGGATTTTGGAATGAAACTTATTTTTGCAAATATGTGGTTGTTCAAACCGCTATTGGTAAAATTGCTTCCATCTATTAGTTCAGCAGCTGCTGGAATGATTCGTACAACAATTGCTTTTACGATGGCAAAAGGGTCTGATGGATTGAATGTGTTACCTCAAGAAGCCTATGTAACTGGTAATATGCGTTTTATTCAACATCAGCCAACAGACGAATGTATTGATATTATTTCTAAGATTGCAAAGAAATATGATTTGGATACAGAAGTCATTTATGCGGATCAGCCTTGTCCAGTAGTAGACTATAAGGGCGGAGCATTTAAACTTATTGAAGCAGTTGCTGATGAAATATATCCAGGATTGGGAGTTGCACCATACTGTATGACAGGTGGTACAGATGCAAAATATTATTCAAAGATTTGTGATAACTGTATGCGTTTTGCTCCTATTTACATTAATGGACAACAGTACAACAGTATTCATGGTTTAAATGAAAATGTGAATCAAGGTGCTTTACCTAAAGCAGTTGATTTCTATAAGACTGTGATTAAAAAGAATAGAGAATTTTTATAAATAATACCAAGAGAAAGCGGGTGTTAGTCGCAAGATTACCACTCGCTTTTTTGTATTAAAGATGGGATTTGATTTCAGCTAGCAGCAATTGGCTTATCGACATAATAAGACAAAAAAGATTAAAAGCAATACGATATATTATTTTACGTCGAAAATGGACTATTTGCAGAAAAAGGAGGCTGAAAATGGGAAAACTAAATGTCGCAATTGTCGATGATAATGAAAGAATTCGAAGATTATTAGGAGATATTGTTTCGAAAGATGAAGAATTAGAAGTAATTGCTACAGCTAGTGACGGAGAAGAAGCATGCCAGATGATAAAAGATAAACAACCTGATGTCGTTCTTTTGGACATTATTATGCCAAAATTAGACGGATTAGGAGTATTAGATAGAGTACATAATGATACACAAATTAGAAAACATCCTTCCTTTATTATGGTGAGTGCAATTGGAAGTGAAGAGGTTACAGAAGAAGCCTTTGCACGTGGCGCAAGTTACTATATTATGAAACCGTTTGATAGTGACATAATTATTGATCGTATCAAAAGCCTGCATTCATCAAATGCGAATATGTCAAGAAGTAAACTGGTAAATCCCTATGAAAAAGTTCAGCAAGTTCCTGAAAAATCCTTAGAAGAAATTATAACGGAAATTATTCATGATGTGGGTGTTCCCGCCCATATCAAAGGATATCAATATCTTAGAGAAGCCATACTGATGTCTGTACAAGATATGGATATGTTAAACTCCGTAACAAAAATTTTATATCCAGAGGTTGCTAAGAAGTTTCAAACAACACCTAGCCGTGTAGAACGAGCCATACGTCATGCGATAGAAGTGGCATGGAGTAGAGGAAAAGTGGAAACAATAGAAGAGATGTTTGGATATACAGTAAGTCAAGGCAAAGGAAAACCAACAAATTCAGAATTTATTGCATTAATTACTGATAAAATTCGTATGGAACAACAAAAAAGAGCCTAGTATTCGTTTCATTTTTAAAGTATAATACTATTAATAATGTATTAGTTGGAGGGACAATATGAAACGAATATTAATGGTATCATCGGAAGCAGTTCCATATATAAAAACAGGGGGACTTGCAGATGTTGTGGGTTCTTTGCCAAGATATATTAACGACAAAGAATATGATGTAAGGGTTATTCTTCCTAAATATGCATGTATGGATGATAAATTCTTACCTGACTTACAATTTCTGTGTCATTTTTATGTAGATTTAAGTTGGAGACGTCAGTATGCAGGTATATTTAAATCTGAGTATAAGGGTATTACATATTATTTCGTAGATAATGAATATTATTTTGCAGGTAGCAATCCATATAATAATATTTACGAAGATGTTGAAAAATTTGCTTATTTTTCTAAGGCAGTTTTACAGGCATTACCACTGATTGATTTTTGTCCAGATGTAATGCATTGCAACGACTGGCAGACAGGTCTTGTTCCTGTCTTTTTGAAAAATGTATTTGGATCTGATCCATTTTATGCAGGAATCAAGACAGTATTTACAATTCATAACATGAAGTTCCAAGGCCGTTGGATGGTAAATGAGGTTAGAGATATTACAGGTTTACCAGAGAGTTTATTTACAGCAGATAAGTTAGAGTCTTATGGAGAAGCGAATTACTTAAAGGGTGGATGTGTATATGCAGATGCTATTTCCACAGTTAGCCCAAGTTATGCGTTAGATATTGCGACCGCAGAAGGTGGAGAAGGTTTAAGCGGGCTTATGTCTGCACGTAGAAATGATCTTTATGGTATCGTGAATGGTATTGATTACGATGAATTTAACCCAATGACGGACAAGTCTATGGAAGTAAATTTCTCTATTGATACAGTAGAAAAAGGTAAAAAAGCGAATAAAAAAGCATTACAGAAAATGATGGGATTACCAGAAAAAGAAGATGCATTTTTGGTTGGTATGGTATCACGTATGACAGATCAAAAAGGATTCGATTTGGTAGCATATGTGATGGAAGAGATGTTATCTACCATGAACATTCAGTTTGTTGTTTTAGGAACAGGAGAGCATCGATTTGAAGAGATGTTCCATTATTTCCAGTCCAAATATCCTGAGAAAATTAGTTCTTATATTGGATATTCTGAAGAAAAAGCACATCAAATTTATGCGTCATGTGATGTATTCCTTATGCCATCTTTATTTGAACCATGTGGACTTAGCCAGATGATGTCTATGCGTTATGGTACAATTCCAATTGTACGTGAAACAGGTGGTTTAAAGGATACTGTAGATCCATTCAATGAATTTGAAAATACAGGAACTGGATTTTCTTTCTCACAGTATAATGCACATGATATGATGCATGTTATTCAATATGCAAATGATGTATTTACAAATCATAAACCACAGTGGACAGAACTTATGAAACGTGCTATGAGTACAGATTATTCTTGGAATGCATCTGCAAAGAGATACGAAGAATTATATAGCAGACTTATAAATAAATAGGAAATAAATAGCAGGACCTCACTTATATGATAAAGTGAGGTCCCTTTTTCTTGTGTAACTATTCGTATTTTAAGATCCCTGTTTCTCTTTCATAAAAATAAGCATGATCCGAGAGAATTTCATCATCAGTTAACTCAGTTTCATTGATTTCTGTAATCATATCATGAAAATCTTCCATGTTATATTCCTGTTTTGTTGCTAATTCCGGAAAAATCAAGACTTCATGAATACTGCTTGGAATTATAATGAGATTATCTTCCAAAAAGTCTGCGATACGTTTTAAAAGTCTCGGATAAGCAATACAGGTAGAACCATGGATTTTGAGTTTATTCGTTAGAATATACATGTTTAAATCACACAATGTTGAAAAGGATTTGTGATCCAGATGTTCTAACAGATTTTCCATGCTTTCAAAACGATGTGGAAGAAGATTAGGTGTATTCTTCATCGCGATAGTATACAAATCCTCTGTGGTAACATCCCAAAGTTCTAGATGCTGGTTATGGATTAAAATGGTTGCATATTCATTCATAAAATCCGTAACGGTACAAATAAAGATTAGAACAAGATCTTGGAATTCTACATAAGGAATATCATTGAGCAGTTCTTTGTTTTTCTCTTTATTTACCAGTTTAAAAACAATTCGATGCTGTGCTTTTTCAAAGTCTCTAAAAATAGAAATGTCAAAGTCTTCTTTGGGAAGGTTATTATAATATGTCTGTAATATATCCTCATAGATATCTTCCATGGATACGCCATTTAAGTAGCGGTGATAGTATGGATTTAGATATATTGTTGGGGAAATGTTTAGAATTGGATCTAAAATAATTAAGCCATCATATACCAGCCCATTGTTTTTTACAACAGGCTGTAGTTTTACGTTTTGCCCATTGTTTAAAGAGGAAGAGATGTGTTTTACCACCTCATCGATAAATTTTTGATAATTCATATTACTCCTTCTGGGAGTCATTCTTTTGAAAAAAATCCACGAAGTAAAAAGTACTTCGTGGATTACCATAACAGTTTATAATAATTTTTTCAATAGTATTCTCGGATTCTAAGAATTAATTCACAGTTCGTGATTTCAGTTCTTGCCAAAGGTGATTTAATAAAGCAGTTTTTTCATCATCTATGGAAGTAAATACTTCACATCGTGCTAAAGATTCTTTGGAAGGAATCACGGCTTCATTGTTTCGAACCTCTTCATCTAGTGCTTCAATAACGGAAGTGATAGGAGATGCATAGTACACATATTCAAAGTTTGTCATTGCTGCATCATGGCTACATAAGAAATCGATAAACAACATAGCGGCCTCTTCATTTTGGCATGTCTTAGGAATGAACCAAGAATCAATCCAAAGGTTAGAACCTTCTTCTGGAATTGTATATGCAAGATTCTCATTATAATCCATGGCATAAGCCGCTTCTCCAGAATAAATAAGTGCTAACTGCGCATTTCCAGATATCATTTCATCACCAATTTCATCTACGAAATAGGCATATACAATAGGAAATTGTTCATCTAATAATTGTAATGCTTCGCGCAGGTTAGATTCAGAGGTTTCATTGATGTCATATCCACAGAGTTTTAACGCTGGAATAAAGGCATCACGAACGGAATTCATCATGATGATTTCATTCTTATATTGATCATCCCATAAAACGTTCCAAGAAGATACTTCTTCTTCGCTGACTTTGGTGGTGTCGTATACAATACCAACGGTTCCATAGAAATAAGGAACGGTATAGGTATTGTTTGGATCATAGGACTGTGCAAGTTTTAAAATATTCTTATCCAGATTTTCATAATTTGAAAGAGAACTGTAATCCTGTTCTAAAACTTCACCTTCATTAATCAACTTTTGTATAATGTATTCAGAAGTACAGATTACATCATAATCAATAGCACCAGCTTTGTACTTTGTATACATTTCTTCTGGACTTTCGTATTCTTCGTATTTTACATCAATGCCTGTTTGTGCTTCAAACTCTTTGATGAGTGATTCATCTATATATTTTCCGTAATTTAAAACAGTAAGTGTTTTTTCGGAAGAATTCTTTGTATTACTTGTAGAGTTATTGCTACATGCTACAAGTAATGAAACGATAGAAGCAAGCAAAAGGCCAAGTATAATCAGTTTCTTTTTCATTTTATACCCTTTCAACTTCTCTAGTTTTCTTTCTGTTTGGTAAATAATTTACGAGTAATAACAGAATTAAAACAGTGAAGAATAAAATTGTAGATAGTGCATAAAGTTCTGGTTTAATACCTTTTCGAAGCTCCGTATAGAGCATTGTGGAGAGGGTATTTACCCCAGCACCTTTTGTGAAGTAAGTAATACTGAAATCGTCCAATGACATAGTAACTGCCATTAAGAATCCAGAGAATACACCAGAACGGATTTCTGGCCATGTTACTTTGTAAAAGGCATAGATTGGAGTGGCTCCAAGATCTAATGCGGCTTCATAGGTAGAGCGGTTTGCATGTTTTAATTTTGGTAAAACGTTTAAAATTACATATGGAATGCTAAATGTAATGTGGGCAACCAAAACAGTGACAAAACCTAAGTCTACAAATTTTACAAATAAAAGCATCATGGAAATACCAGTAACAATATCAGCATTTAACAATGGAATGTTAGTAGCACCAAGATAAAATGCACGGCTTTTTTGTTTCATTGCACTGATACCAATGGCAGCGAGCGTACCAATAATCGTAGATACAACTGCTGAAATCAAGGTAATTTGAAGTGTTGTTGCAAAAGCCGTCATAATGGTTTCACTTTGGAAACATTCTACATACCATCTTAATGTAAATCCGCCCCATTCCACACGAGTTTTTGAATCGTTAAAGGAGAGTACAATCAGTACTACAATAGGCAGATACAAGAAGAGGAAAATAATCGCCATATAGACGTTTGATAGTGCTTTCTTTACCATACAGCTGTTCCCTCCCCATCTTTGTCAAATATATTCATAATTGTCATACTTACCATTACGAAAATCATAAGTACAAGAGATAAACTGCTGCCTGCGTTCCACTGCATGCCCTGCATGAAACTTTCTTCGATGACATTACCGATGAGAAGAACTTTGCCTCCACCGAGAAGTTCGGATACAGCAAAGGAGGTCAGTGCAGGTACAAATACCATAACAACACCGCTGATAATTCCAGACAACGTTAATGGAATGATAATCTTAAAGAAGATAATAATATCATTTGCGCCGAGGTCATGGGCAGCTTCAATATAATCTTTTTTGATTCGGGCCATAGAGTTATAAATAGGTAAAATCATGAATGGTAAATATTCATATACCATACCAAACACTACAGCGGCTGGTGTATTTAAAATCATGACTGGATCAAATCCCAGTGAGAGAAGGATGGTATTCAATACACCATTCTTATTTAATAATAATTTCCATGCTAAAATACGAAGTAAAAAGTTCATCCACATTGGTAGCATGAAAATAAATACCACAAGACTTTGATTTTTGATTTTTAAGTTATTTAAAATCATAGCCAAAGGATAGGCTAATAATAGGCAAATTATAGTTGCTGCCAAGCCTAACTCCAAAGAAAGAAGCATGGCATGTGTATTAATTGGAGTTGTAATATTACTTAAATATTCAAAAGTAAATTTACCATTTTCATCAACAAAGGCATAGTACAGTATCATAATGAGTGGAAGTATGATAAAACCAATTATCCACACCAGATATGGACCAGCCAATAATTGGCGTTTCAGTTTATTCATCAATTTCCACTGCCTCCTCATCACTTGATGCAGGTTTGTTCATAATCTGGATATTGAAAGGTGTTACCTTAATACCTACGTGAGTTCCAACAGGAACAAGTTTTGTTGTATGAACGAGCCATTCATATCCGTTTGCCATAACATCTAATTCGTAGTGAACCCCTTTGAAGATAAGAGAAGTAACATCGCCTTCTAAATAACCTTCTGATGGATCAACCAATTCAACGTCTTCTGGACGGATAACTACGTCAACAGGTGTGTTATTACCGAAGCCTTTGTCTACACAAGGCATTTTCACACCAAGAATTTCTACCACTTCATCCTGAACGAAAGTAGCATCGATAATATTACTTTCACCGATAAAGTCTGCTACGAAAGCGTTTTCAGGCTCGTTGTAAATCATTTCAGGAGTACCAATCTGCTGGATGTATCCCTGGTTCATAACAACGATGGTATCAGACATGGTGAGAGCTTCTTCCTGATCATGAGTTACATAAACGAAAGTGATACCTAATTCTTCTTTTAATCGAATTAACTCATACTGCATACTTTGGCGCATTTTTAAGTCCAAAGCACCGAGTGGCTCATCAAGAAGTAATACCTTTGGTTCGTTTACAATCGCGCGAGCAATGGCAATACGCTGCTGTTGACCACCACTTAAGGAGTCAATGGAACGATTTTCGTATCCATCCAAATTAACGAGTTTTAATGCATATTTAATTTTATCATTAATATATGCCTGTGGCTTTTTGCTGATTTTAAGACCAAAAGCAATGTTTTCTGCAATGGTCATGTGAGGGAAAAGAGAGTACTTCTGAAATACAGTATTCAATTTTCTTTCATTTGCAGGTAAATAAGTAATATCCTGTGAGTCAAAGAAAATCTGTCCTTTGTCAGGAGTTTCAAATCCACCAAGGAGACGAAGGGTAGTGGTTTTACCACAACCAGATGGTCCTAAAAGTGTTACGAATTCATTTTCTCGTACATATAAATTAAATTCATCTAAAACTAATTGTTTTCCATAGGATTTTGTTATATCTACAAAGTTAATTAAAGCTTTTTTCATTTTGGTTACCTTTCTAATTCTAAGTAAAATAGTAGTTTATCCTAGAAACTAGGTGGGTTGGATACCCAGATAAGAACCGCATCTCTGCTGGATTTGTTTTCTATATAGTGGCGTTTACCTGCTTTAAAATAGAAGGATTCGCCTGCGCGAACGGTATGGTATTTTCCACCATAATTTACGCGAACAGTTCCTTTTATTACATAACCAAATTCTTCACCAGAGTGAGGCTGAAGAATTTCGGACATGCCGCCTGGATGAAGGGTAAGTCGTACTGGCTCCATGGCGTTCTTCTGTGCATTTGGAACCACCCATTCCACAAGCGAATTGTTTTCTTCATCCTCTTTTTCAAAATAATCCGCTTCTTTGAATACAATCTGTTCTGGTTCTTCATCTGCAAAAAACTCCGCAGGCGTCGTACCAAGACACTGTATAATGTCCAGCAATGTGCTGACAGATGGGGTATTTTGATTACGTTCCAACTGAGAAATAAAGCCTTTGGTCAGTTCTGAACGGTCTGCAAGTTCCTGTTGTGTAAGACCGTACTGGATTCGCAGTTCTTTCATACGATTTCCGATATCCAAAATAATCGCCTCCAATTCTTGGAAATTTTGTGAAAATAGATTTAAAGTTTATTTTTAATGTGACAACCCTAAAAGTTGACTTTAAGTTTACAAATAATAAACAATATATTTGATTTTATACTATTTATATGGAAAGTCAATACTTGTTTATGAAATATTTTGTTTTTTATGAATATTTCAAAAGATGAACCAATTTTAGATGGAGTAAAAATCTTATAAGAAAAAGATTGAAAAAAAATATTAGATTTGATATTATATAAAAGTCGTTAAGACTTGCCACTATGGCTCAGTAGGTAGAGCGACGCACTCGTAATGCGTAGGCCACCGGTTCGATCCCGGTTAGTGGCTTTTTAGAAAGTCTAAGAAAGAGGCATATCCTATATTATGACACGACGTCAGAGC
>CAZDAP010000026.1:0-6319 GCA_964503585.1 uncultured Lachnobacterium sp.
TGATTAAACAGCAGTGGTTCGTAAAAATGGATGAAATGATTAAACCAGCCGTTGAAGGTGTAAAGAATGGAGAAATTGAACTTCTTCCAAAACGTATGGACAAGACATACTTCAACTGGACAGACAATATTCGTGACTGGTGTATTTCCCGTCAGCTTTGGTGGGGACATAGAATTCCTGCTTACTACTGTCCTGAATGTGGTGAAATGGTAGTAGCTCATGAAAATCCAGGTACTTGTCCAAAATGTGGACATGCAGGCATGGATCAGGATCCAGATACATTGGATACATGGTTCTCATCTGCACTTTGGCCTTTCTCAACATTAGGCTGGCCAGACAACACAGAAGATTTGGATTACTTCTATCCAAATGATGTTTTAGTTACAGGTTATGACATTATTTTCTTCTGGGTAATTCGTATGATATTCTCTGGTTACGAACAGATGGGCAAAGCACCATTCCACACAGTATTATTCCACGGTTTGGTTCGTGACTCACAGGGACGTAAGATGAGTAAATCTCTTGGAAATGGTATTGATCCACTGGAAGTTATCGACAAGTACGGTGCAGATGCCCTTCGTCTTACACTGATTACAGGTAATGCACCTGGTAACGATATGCGTTTCTATTGGGAAAGAGTAGAAGCTTCTCGTAACTTTGCAAACAAAGTATGGAATGCATCTCGTTTCATCATGATGAACTTAGAAGGTATGGAAATCACAGAGCCTGCATTAGATGAACTTCATGCAGCAGACAAGTGGATTCTTTCTAAGGTAAATACATTAGCAAAAGATGCTACAGAAAACATGGATAAATACGAACTGGGTATTGCAGTACAGAAAGTTTATGATTTCATTTGGGATGAATTCTGTGACTGGTATATCGAAATTGCAAAGGTTCGTACTTACAAAAAGGACGAAAATCCAGCATCTGCAAATGCAGCGCTTTGGACATTAAAGACTGTATTAACAGAAGCATTAAAACTACTCCATCCATATATGCCATTTATTACAGAAGAAATCTTCTGCACACTTCAGTCAGAAGAAGAAACCATTATGTTGGCAAAATGGCCTGAATACAAAGAAGAATGGAATTTCCCAGCAGAAGAAACTGCCATTGAACATTGTAAAGACCTTGTAAAAGGTGTTCGTAACGTTCGTAGCGAAATGGATGTTCCACCTTCAAGAAAAGCAAAACTTTACATCGTATCAGAAGATGAAGATTTATGTGCTACATTTGATGCAAATAAAGAAGTATATGTAAACCTTGCATTTACAAATGAAATTGCAGTACAGTCTGATAAGACAGGTATTTCTGATAATGCAGTTTCTGTAGTGATTCCAGGTGCAGTTGTTTACCTTCCATTAGAAGACTTGGTTGACTTCGAAAAGGAAAGAGAACGTCTCGTGAAAGAAAAAGAAAAATTAGAAAAAGAACTTGCTCGTTCAAAGGGTATGCTTTCAAATGAACGTTTCTTAAACAATGCGAAACCTGAAAAAGTTCAGGAAGAAAAAGATAAACTTGCAAAATACGAACAAATGATGGCGCAAGTAGAAGAACGTCTTGCACAGATGTAATATTTAATGGTATAATCTTTAGACAAAATATTCGGATTGTGGAGAGATAGGGATGGATATTACGTTCGTTAAAAAACCGAAGGTTAGAATTTCATATGATGAGATGGAAGCATATTTGCTTCTTCCAACACCTGCTTTACAGGAGGACTATGTCCTTTCCGATATTTTGGAAACATTAAAGTTAAATGGTGTAAAAATTGGTATTGACGAAGCAAAAATTTCTTCCATGATTAAAGAACGACATTTTGATCGTGAATGTTTGATTGCAAAAGGTATCGACGTCGTTAATGGCGTCGATGCCTACTTTGATTTTCATTTTAATACAAAATTAGATAAAACACCAATCCATCGTGAGGATGGCTCGGTAGACTATTGGAGTATCCATACCATTGAATTGGTGGAAGAAGGGCAGCCGATTGCCACCTATCATGAACCAGTAATGGGTTCAAATGGTATGAATGTAAAAGGTAAGATGCTTTTTGCAAAGAAAGGACGTCCGCTCCCGCCTTTAACAGGAAAGGGATTTGAACGTTCTTCGGATAATATCCATTACACGTCTTTAATGGACGGAAAAATTGAAATGCAGAGCAATCGTATAATGATTACCAGTGTACATGAAATTCATGGAGATGTAGGCATTAGAACGGGAAATATTGATTTCCGCGGAGATGTTATTGTTCATGGAAATGTACCTACAGGAGCTGTAATCAAAGCGACTGGAAGTGTTACGGTGGATGGTATTGTAGAAGGTGCTCTAATTGAAGCCAATAAGGATGTTATTATCCGAGGAGGCGTGTTAGGCGCTGGCAAAGGTACCATTAAAACCAAAGGCAATGTACATGCCAAGTTTTTAGAATTTGCCATAGTAAAAGCAGCGGGTTCTGTATATACAGATTCTGCCATAAACTGTGAAATAACCATTGATGATAAGTTGTATTTAAAAGGTAAACATGCCAGTGTAGTAGGTGGTGTTGTGTATGCTGCCACGGGAGTTGAGGCATTTAACTTTGGCAATGATTATGGTGTAAAAACAGAAGTTTACGTCGGCGTTAATATGGAACTCAAAAAAGAAATTAACTATCACGAGAACTGTGTGAGAGAAGCACAGGATATGCTGGATAAAATTAATGCTGGAATAAAGCAGATAGAGGAGGCCATAAGAGAAGGGGTGATTACGGATTCAAAAGATCCACGTAAGGCGGCTCTTCTTCGTACAAAGATTGTAAAACAGGCGGATATTGCATCACATATGCAGCAGTTGAATAAATTGAATCAGATCGTAGAGAATGCAAAGGGGGCATGTATCAACGTGTTACACGGTGTACACGCTGGCGTTGTGGTAGGAATTAACGATTCGATTCACAATGTGACAGAGCCTCAGGAGAGTGTGTCTTTTATTGAAAAAGATGGGCGAATTGTGATGCTCTCCTTAAGAGACCAATTGATATAAGAGTAATTTTGAGGTAGGAATAGATGATTAATTTTGAAGAAGAATTAAAAAACTTTCAGCCTTCTTTAGAAGTAGAAGAGGCGGAAGCGAATATAAATAATCATGATTTGACAGATGTTTCTGATATTATTTCAGAGATTATTCGTGATATGCGAACAGGTAATCCATATTAGTTAGAGAGGCGTGCCTTATGATTTGTTATAGATGTAATCACGACGCAGGGCGCGAAGATATTTGTCCAGTTTGTGGAACAAATCTTAGCATTTTCAACAAGATTATCCGTTTATCAAATACTTATTACAATGACGGATTACAGAAGGCGGAAGTGCGCAACCTGTCCGGAGCAATTATTAGTTTAAAAAAGAGTTTGAAATTTAATAAATACAATATAGATGCTAGAAACCTATTAGGTTTGGTGTACTATGAAATGGGAGAAGTGGTAGATGCCCTTAGTGAGTGGGTAATCAGTAAAAGTTATCAGCAGGACGATAATATTGCAGGTCGTTATCTGGATGAACTTCGACAGAATCCAGCTCAATTAGATGCCATTAACCAGACGATTAAAAAGTACAATCAGGCGCTTTTATACTGCAAACAGGATAGCCGCGATTTGGCGATTATTCAGTTGAAAAAAGTGCTTTCTATGAATCCAAGATTGGTAAAGGGACATCAACTTCTGGCACTTTTATACATACAGGAAGATCGATTAGAGCAGGCGAAGAAATCCTTGCGAAATGCAGGAAAAATCGATGCGAATAATACGACAACTCTTCGTTACTTAAAAGAAGTAAATGCCAGAATGAAAGAGAAGGGTAGTTCCAAAAAGAAAAAAGATGAGGATTTAATCTCTTATCAGAGTGGTAATGAAACCATTATTATGCCTACACGATTCCAAGACTACTCTCTGGGATCTACGATGGGATATTTGTTGATTGGCTTGGTAGTTGGTGCTTTGGTTATAGGATTTTTGGTTGTACCTGGTGTGCGTAGTAGCGTAAAACAGGAAATGAATACCCAGTTATCAGGAGCAAATGAAACCATTGCCAACAATGCAGAAGTTATTAAAAACTTAGAACAGCAGATAGCAGAGTTGAGTGATAAAGTAACTGTTTACGAGGGTATGGGAGAGGTACTTCCAGAACAGATTGCCAGTTATGAAGCACTTCTTTCCGCATATATTGCATATACGGGAAATGACTATTGGGCAGCAGGGGAAAGTCTTGTGCTAGTAGATAAAGAACAACTTTCTGAAAATGCGCAGGTGATTTATGATACGGTTTGGGATGCGGTAGAAGCGACCTATTTTGCGAAACTTTATTCCGATGGCTACAATAGTTATACTGCAGGTAATTATGAGGAAGCCATTACGAATTTATTGGCTGTAGTAAATCAGGATAAAGATTATAGAGATGGTAATGCGATTTACTATTTGGCTCAAGCCTATAATCGTGCAGGAGATATGGAATCTGCCAGACCATACTATCAGTACGTAATTGATAATTATCCAAACACAGAAAAAGCTACTACTTCACGAAATTATTTGAATGGACAGTAGCAAGGTTTTATTTTAAATTGAATACGGTTTACAAAAGACGTAAGAATAGAATTCTTACGTCTTTTTTACTTGATAGAAACATGTACAAGATGGATATGTAATATATGAGGAGGATCTTAAAAGTATTATGGAGAATTTTATGAAAGAAAAAAGAATGCCCGGAGAAAATTATCAGATAAATGGACAAGTGCTTACTTTTTATATGCCGAAAGAATTAGACCATCATGTGGCACAAGGCTTATGCAAAGAATTGGACATGCTCATAGAGTCCTATGTGGTGAAGGAATTAATTTTAGATTTTCAAAATACGGAGTTTATGGACAGTTCTGGAATTGGAGTCATAATTGGCAGAGGAAAAACCATGCAGTTTCGTGGAGGAAAAATTTATGCGTCACATATGGGGAAACGTGTAAAAATGATTTTTGACTCTGCAGGATTAGGGAAAATGATAGAGGTGAAGGAGGGATAGTGAAAATGGTTAATAAAATAGAAGGAGCAGAAAAAATGGTAAAAAGAATCGAAAATCACGCACACATTTGGTTTGACGCAAAGTCCATGAATGAAAGTTTTGCAAGAATGACAGTGATGGCGTTTATGACCGATATGAATCCTACATTGGATGAATTAGAGGATGTAAAGACCGCTGTTTCCGAAGCAGTAACCAACGCGATTATTCATGGGTATAATGCGGACATGCCAGATGATATGGAGGAACAAAACCCAAAATCCTGTTTTCAGGTGGAGTTATCTTGTATACGAGTAGGACAAAAACTTGTGATTTCTGTAATCGATCATGGAGTGGGAATTGAAAATATTGAGGAGGCAAAGCAGCCATTTTTTACTACAAAACCGGAGCAGGAGCGTTCTGGTATGGGTTTTTCTTTTATGGAAACCTTTATGGATGAGGTGGACATTTATTCAAAGCCAGGGGAAGGCACCCGAGTGACCATGACAAAATACATAGGTGCGGAGGACTGTGGGCAGTAATCCATCTACGAAAGAGGAAGGTTGGAGATGTTCTATCCGAAAAGCACAAAGCGGAGATAAGCAGGAACGAGATGCTCTTGTAACGGAAAATGTTGGTCTTATTTACATGGTAATGAAACGTTTTTCAAATCGTGGTATCGAACAGGAGGACTTGTTTCAGATTGGTGTAATTGGTCTTTTAAAAGCCATTGATAAATTTGATCTATCCAGAGAATTATCTTTTTCCACATATGCGGTACCGATGATTATTGGTGAAATTCGTCGTTTTCTAAGGGATGATGGGATGATACATGTCAGTCGGCAGATGAAGGACAATGCTCGAAAAATTGCAATAGCAAAAGAAGATTTGAAGAAAAACAATAATCATGATCCTACAATGGAGGAATTGATGAAAGTTACGAAATTAAGTGCGGAAGAAATCTTGGCGGCCATAGAGTCTTCTGCGGAAGTGGAATCCATTTATCAACCCATTGGATATCAGTCGGATGGGAGCCAGTTGGTGATTGCGGATCAATTAGAGGATACAAAGAGAAGTGAAACGGAATTAATTAACCGCATTACGGTGGTACAATTATTGGATAGCTTAGAGGAGAAGGAAAGAAAATTGATAGAGCTTCGCTATATGGAAGGAAAAACGCAGAGTGAGAGTGCGTTTATTTTGGGAATGAATCAGGTGGCGGTATCCCGTCTTGAAAAGAAAATACTCTTAGGATTAAGGCAGAAATTATGATGTTAGAAAAATATTTATAA
>CAZDAP010000026.1:6419-11327 GCA_964503585.1 uncultured Lachnobacterium sp.
GCAACTGTCAATATTACTAGCCGTGTAGATGATATCGGTCAGGAAGCAAATGCAAACCTGGATATTGCCAACGGATTAGATTCTGAAGTGAATAGATTCAAACTAGACTAATATAAACAAAACTGTCACACTGCGGATAAAGTCCGTTTTGTGACAGTTTTGTTTTATACTTGTTTATTTAGTAGCGCAGTCCATTTCTCGATGTGGAATGGTTTGCCTTGTTTCTCCTGTACTTTCATGCGGTTTTCTTCTGTGAAGCCTACGAGAATGTCGTGGTTGGCTTCTGACAGGTAATCGATAATACCATCGATATCCGATTTGATGTTCTTAGGGCACTGAATATAAAAGTGTTTGTTTGCCGTTATGTGCAGTGTATAAGAAATACTAAAGTGATACCACAGGAATTTGTTTAGTGTGGAGTATTTGTAAATCCATAGGATTTCCTGAATTGGCACAATGGCATTTCCGTAAGGAGATGTCATGATAAAGTAGTGTTCCGTAATGAACATATCCTCTGTAGCTAACTGTGGAAGAGTCGCTAATTCTTCTTCTGCTTCTTCCAACTGTTTTATTGGATTGCCAAAAACGATAAGGTTCTGCACTGCTGGGGCAAGAACTGGAAATTTTATAAACAACACATATCGTATTAAGGAAATAATAGCATAAAGAAATGTGCCGTTATACACCAAAAAGAGAGCACCATTAGTGATTGGATTATAATCCACTTCGCTAAAATAAAAGGATGGTAATTGGTTTATAATTCCGTTGGTGGTCCATTCCAAATCCGCTGCTAAATATCCCAACAGGTCATTGTAACTATCCCGTGCTTCTGCAACTTTGCAGGTTGCGGTAACCTCTTCGATGCGTGGAAGACCTTCTTCACAGGTTGCAGGTGTTAAAAGTACGATGAAACATTTGCCTTCGTTTGTGCCATAATACCAATAACCGTTGGTTGAACCAAAACGGGTAGTAGTATAACCAGTAAAGGTCAAATCATCCAATGTAATAGTGATATATTCTTTACCATTTTTCTGTGCATCACTTAGTGCGTCGCCTTCTGACATGTGTGCAGGAGAGAACATGTCTGCTAGTGGAAAGATAATAAATAGCACTAACAGAATCAGGATATAGCATATAGGAGCCAGTAATCTCTTTTTGTAAAAAGCGCGAATGTTTCGCGTGATATAATGTTCGTAATTATCAATCATATTTGTTTCCTTTTTAAAAAGATTTCTATTCAAGTATAAAGGTTTCTATAAAAAATATCAACCTTGCTTTTCTATAGAATTGTTGATAAACTGTAACAGATGACAGTATTGAAAAAAAAGAGGATTTTAATGGAAGCATATACAAGTTTTGCCGAGGTGTATGATTTGTTCATGGACAATGTTCCTTATGAAGCGTGGAGTGAATACCTGGCAGATTTATTTGGAGAATATAATATAAAAGATGGATTACTTCTCGACCTAGGATGTGGAACTGGTAAATTAACCCGTTTGATGGAAGCAAAGGGCTATGATATGATAGGTGTAGATTATTCATACGAGATGTTGGCCATTGCAAAAGAACACTCAGAGGAGTCTATTTTATATCTCTTACAGGATATGAGAGAGTTTGAACTTTATGGAACGGTTCGAGGTATTTATAGTGCCTGTGACAGTTTGAATTACATTTTAGAGGAAGAGGAATTAAGAGAGGTATTTTCTTTGGTAAACAATTATTTAGATCCAGAGGGAATATTTGTTTTTGATCTTAACACGCCTTTTAAATATGAGTGTCTGTTAGGTGAAAATACTTTTGCGGAGACTAGAGACGAAGGCAGTTTTATTTGGGAGAATTTCTTTGACGAAGAGGAAGAAATCAATGAATATGATTTGACGCTTTATATTAAAGATGAGGATGCACGTTTTCAGAGATTTCAAGAAGTACACTACCAGAGATCCTATCCATTAGAAACCATTCAAAGGTTATTAGAGGAGGCAGGACTTGAATTTGTGGCAGCGTACGATGCTTATACAAGAGAGCCTGTATCAGAGGAAAGTGAAAAGATACTTATCGTGGCAAAAGAACACGGGAAGTTGAAATAGATGTGCATGTGAAAATGCCATTAATAGATGAAAGAATTATAGGATAGAGTAGAAAGGAAGACAGTAATTTATGTCAGACTATATTGTAAGGGCAACCGCAGCGGATGCCAGTATCCGTGCATTTTCCATAAATGCAAAAGAAATGGTAGAAACAGCCAGAGTGGGTCATAATACTTCACCTATTATGACAGCCGCACTTGGCAGACTTTTGGCAGCAGGATCTATGATGGGCAGTATGATGAAAGGGGAGAAGGATGTACTTACTCTTCGTATTCAGTGTTCTGGTCCAGCAAAAGGACTTACGGTAACTGCGGATTCTAAGGGAAATGTAAAAGGCTTCCCAGCGAATCCAGATGTAGACCTTCCTCCAAATGCACAGGGCAAATTAGATGTAGGTGGTGCATTGGATTTAGGTGTTTTGAGTGTTATTAAAGACTTAGGATTAAAAGAACCATATGTTGGTCAGTGTCAGCTTCAGACAGGGGAAATCGCAGAAGATTTAACATATTATTTTGCCACATCGGAACAGACTCCTTCTGCAGTTGGTTTAGGGGTTTTGGTAGACAAAGATGGTTCGGTAAAGCAGGCAGGCGGATTCATTTTACAGTTGATGCCATTTACCAGTGATGAAGTGATTGAAAAACTGGAAAAACGTATCGGTGAAATGGATACAGTAACCAATATGTTGGAGAGAGGACTTACACCAGAAGGTATTTTGGAAGAAATCTTAGGGGATTTTGGTTTGGAAATTACAGATACTGTGGATACACAGTTTTATTGTGACTGTTCAAAAGAAAAAGTTTCCAGAGCGTTATCTACGATTAATAAAAAGGATTTGGATGACATTATTAACGATGGTGAAAGCATTGAAGTAAAATGTCAGTTCTGTAACAAAGCATATAATTTTGAAATTGAAGAATTAAAGGAGATTAGAAACGCATGAAACAGGGGTTTGTAAAAGTTGCAGCGGTAACACCAAAGATTAAAGTGGCAGATACGAAGTACAATGGTCAGTTAATGCGCACCTACATGAAAGATGCAGAAAAAGCAGGTGCAAAAGTGGTGGTATTTCCAGAATTAGCAATTACAGGGGCTAGTTGTGGAGATTTATTCTTCCAGAATAAACTGATTAAGGCAGCAAAAGAAGAGTTGATGCAGATTGTTTCTGCCAGCGAATTTTATGATGCAATCTACTTTGTAGGTTTACCTTATGAGATGAATGGTAAACTTTATAATGTGGCAGCGGCTGTATCCAAAGGAGAAGTGTTAGGTATTGTTCCAAAGTCCTATTTAAAGGATTCTAGACAGTTTACCAGCGGTGCTTTTTTGGACACAGAAGAAGTGTTACCAAATGGACAGATTGCACCTGTATCTACGGATTTGATTTTCTACTGTTCCGAAGTACCAAATTTAAGAATTGCAGTAGAAATCGGTGAAGATTTATGGGCACCACAGGCTCCTAGCGTAGGACATGCCTTAGGTGGTGCAAATGTTATTGTAAATTTATCGGCAGACATCGAAGTATCTGGCAGAGACGTATATCGTAGAGATTTGGTTTCTGGTCAGTCTGCCCGCTTGATTTGTGGATATATCTGTGCAAATGCAGGAGAAGGTGAATCCACACAGGATGTAGTTTATTGTGGACATAATCTTATTGTTGAAAATGGCCATGTTTTATCAGAAAGCAAACGCTTAGAAAGTGGCGTGATTTATTCTGAAATTGATGTGGAAAGATTAGAGGGAGATCGTAGAAAGAATTCTCTTTTTGATACAGAAGATAGTCATACATGTGTTCCTTTCCGTTTGCGTGAAACAGAAACACAGTTGACACGTTTTGTAGATCCATCTCCATTTGTTCCATCTGATGAAAATGCACGCCAGAAACATTGCGAAGATGTATTTTCTATTCAGGCAATGGGCTTAAAGAAACGTATGGAACATACTGGTGCTGCTACAGCTGTTATCGGTATTTCTGGTGGTTTGGATTCTACATTGGCATTGCTTGTTATTGCAAAAGCCTTTGATCTTATGAAAAAGAGCCGTAAGGATATTGTAGCAGTTACTATGCCAGGTTTTGGTACAACAGATAGAACTTATGATAATGCTGTTAGCATGATCAAACAGTTAGGTGCTACGTTTATGGAGGTTAGCATTAAAGATTCTGTAAGACAGCATTTTAAAGATATTGGACATGATGAAAGCAATCATGATGTAACTTATGAAAATGCACAGGCTCGTGAAAGAACCCAGATTCTTATGGATATTGCCAACCAGAGAAATGGTATGGTAATCGGAACTGGCGATATGTCAGAACTTGCATTGGGATGGGCTACTTACAATGGTGACCATATGTCAATGTACTGCGTAAATGGTTCTGTACCAAAAACATTGGTACGTCACGTTGTTCGCTACTACGCAGATACCTGCGGTGAAGAAACTCTTGCAAAAGTACTTTACGATGTACTAGACACACCAGTTTCTCCAGAACTTCTTCCTCCAGAAAATGGAAAGATTGCACAGAAGACCGAGGATTTAGTAGGACCTTATGAACTTCACGACTTTGTGATGTACTATGTACTTCGTTTCGGATTCTCTCCAGAGAAAATCTATAACTTAGCAAAAATAGCGTTCTATGGAACTTACAACAGTGCTGTTATCAAAAAATGGTTGACTACTTTCTACCGCAGATTCTTTACACAGCAGTTTAAACGTTCCTGCTTACCAGATGGTCCAAAGGTAGGTACACTCTCTGTATCACCACGTGGAGACCTTATGATTCCTTCCGACGCATGCGCGCGAATCTGGATGGATGAACTAGAAC
>CAZDAP010000027.1:0-11262 GCA_964503585.1 uncultured Lachnobacterium sp.
AACCGTGCGATTCAGCTTATGGAAGAAGTAGGTATTCCAGAAGCTGAAAAGAGATACAACCAGTATCCATTTGAGTTCTCAGGTGGTATGAGACAGCGTATCGTTATTGCGATTGCTTTATCAGCGAACCCTGATATCTTAATCTGTGACGAACCAACAACAGCACTTGACGTTACAATCCAGTCTCAGATTTTGGAACTTATTAACAGATTAAAAGAAGAGAGACAGTTATCTGTTATCTTCATCACACATGACCTTGGTGTTGTTGCAAATATGGCAGATAAGATTGCTGTTATGTATGCAGGTAAGATTGTTGAATATGGTACAGTAGATGATATTTTCTACGAACCAAAACACCCATACACATGGGCACTTCTTTCATCAATGCCTGATATTTATACAGAAGAACGCTTAGAAGCAATTCCTGGTACACCACCAGATATGACAATGCCACCAGTTGGTGATGCATTTGCAGCACGTAATAAGTATGCATTAAAACTTGATTACGAACAGCAGCCACCTATGTTTAAGGTTTCTGATACACACTATGCTGCAACATGGTTGTTACATCCAAGTGCTCCAAAGGTTGAGCCACCACGTATTGTAACAGAACGTATTGAAAGAATGAAGAAATTGGAGGCGCAGAGCAATGAGTAAAGATTTTAGAGATGCTGAAGTTTTACTTGATGTGCAGAACTTAAAACAGTACTTTGGCAGCATGCGTGCTAGCGTAAAAGCTGTTGACGATGTTAGCTTCCAGATTCACAAAGGTGAAGTACTTGGTGTAGTAGGCGAGTCTGGTTGTGGTAAAACCACAACTGGCCGTTCTGTTATCAAGTTATATGATATTACTGGCGGTAAAGTATTTTTCAATGGAGAATGCATTACAGTTGGTATTCCAGAATTAAAGAAACAGTTAAAAGAAGCAAAGAAAGCTGGAGATACAGCTGCAGTAGAACGCTTAAAAGCAGAAATTGCAGAAGGAAAGAAGATTAATAAGACACATACATCTCGTGATATTAATAAGATTCAGATGATTTTCCAGGATCCAGTTGCTTCCTTAAACCCACGTATGACCGTTCGTGAAATTATCGCAGAAGGTCTTACTATCCGTGGTGTAAAAGATAAAGAGTATATTGACAAAAAGGTTATCGAAATGCTTGATATGGTAGGGCTTGTACCTGAACATGCAGACCGTTATCCACATGAATTCTCTGGTGGTCAGAGACAGCGTATCGGTATTGCAAGAGCAATCGTATTAGAACCAGAACTCATTATCGCTGACGAACCTATTAGTGCTCTTGACGTTTCTATTCAGGCACAGGTAATTAACCTCTTAAATGATTTAAGAGATAAGATGGGTCTTACCATTATGTTTATTGCGCATGACCTTTCTGTAGTTAAATACTTCTCTGATAGAATCGCAGTTATGTACTTTGGTAAAATTGTTGAACTTGCAGATGCAGATGATTTGTTTGAAAATCCATGTCATCCATATACAAAATCACTTTTATCAGCGATTCCATTCCCTGATCCTCACTATGAGAAACAGAGAAAGAGAATTATCTACACACCAGAACTTGATCATGATTACTCACAGGAAGGTCCAAGCCTTCGTGAAGTAACTCCAAATCATTTTGTATATTGTAATACAGCTGAGATGGAAAAGTATCAGGCGGAGATTAATGCAAAATAATGATGGATTTTATAGTAGAACATAAACGTTATTTTATAACAGCGGCAATTGGACTTGTGGTTTCAGTCTTCATTTGTTTATCTAGAAGCATATTCGGGGCGGAAACAGCAGCAGAAGTTGTTACAATTTTAAGTGATGCATTCTTTGTTCCAGGAATTTTATTTCTGTGTATAGGTTTGTTTCTGTTTGCCGCTAATGAAGGCATTTTTAATGCGATATCTTATGGTATGAAAATTTTGGGTCGTTCTTTTCGTGGAAAAAAAGACGAAAAGATTATTGACGAAGAATTTCACGAATACCATGCGAGAGTTAGTCAGAAAAAATCAAAGGTAAAACATTTCCTTTTGGTAGGAGTGGTTTATGTGGTGATTTCCATCGTATTTGTGGTGATATATATGTTTTTATAGTTAGCCAAGTGTAAAAAATAAAAGAGAAGTTATTAGCAAGTAAACTTGCATAACTTCTCTTTTTTTTTACACTTGGCTAAATAGTTGTTCACACAATGTTCACTTGCATACAAGTTTTTTTCATGATAATATAATAAATGAAGTTTATGAAAATTTTATATTTTAAATAAGGAGAAATATGAAAAAAGTTACAACCGTAAGCAGAGATAAGGTAAAAAGTTTTGATTTTGCTAAGAAACCGCATAAGCCTGGATTCTTGTTTCCAGTAGCTAGAGATATTATTTCAAAACCTATATTGAAAGGGCGCGATTTTAAATTAACAAAGAAGAATATGGATTCCGTAAAAGGACCATATTTGATGTTGGTTACACATTCCTCCATGATTGATTTCATGGTTATGACAATTGCGGTTCAACCATATAGAGCGAATAATGTAATGACATTAGAGGGATTTAATACTTATACAGAACCATTGATGCGCTCCTTAGGTGTGCTTGGTACACGTAAATATATTAGTGATTTACATCTGATTAAAAATATTCGATATTGTATTGAAAAATTAGAAAACCCATTTGTTTTATTCCCAGAGGCGAGATATTCTTTGGATGGTTGTACTTCTTATATTCCAGAGTCTACTGGAAAACTGATTCGTTTACTTCGTGTTCCAGTTGTAGTACTTCGCATTCATGGTAATTTTATTACACAGCCACAATGGAATAAGATTGACAAAGGAAATCACATTGTTGCAGAAATGGAACAGATTATCACCCCACAGGATTGTAAGAAGTTATCTGTAGATGAAATCAATGCGCGTGTGAAAGAAGCGTTCCAATATGACGATTTCAAATGGCAGTATGATAATCAGATTAAGATTGATCATCCAAAACGTGCAGAGGGCTTACATGCACTTCTTTATAAATGTCCAGCTTGTCAGACAGAGGGCGAAATGGATTCCAAAGGAATTAAACTCTGGTGTAATCACTGTGGAAAACACTGGGAAATGGGTGAATATGGTCGCATGCATGCCTTAGATGGTGAAACAGAATTTCCACATATTCCAGATTGGAGTAATTGGGAACGAGAATGTGTCCGTAAAGAAATTGAGGATGGAACCTATTATTTTGAAGATACTGTTCGCGTAGAAACATTACCAGGTTCTTTGAAGTTCTATTATCAGGGCGAGGGAAAATTGATTCAGACACCTACAGAGACTCGTGTAGAATGCAATTATCATGGAGAACCATATGTATTAACCCGTACAGCTATGGATTTGGAAAGCATGCATATTGAATATGATTATCTCGGACGAGGAGATTGCGTTGATATTTCCATTCCAAATGATAGTTTCTGGTGTTATTTATCCAAACGCGATGCTATTACAAAAATTTCTTTTGCAACAGAAGAGATGCACATTTTGGCAGTGAAGAAAGCTGCGGAAGAAAAATTAAATAAGTAGTTATTGAAGTTTAAAGGATCTCCTAGGTTGGAGGTCCTTTTTTTATTGATGTTATAGTGGTATAATGAGTACAATCTTAATGTACGTGAATAAGGACGCGTATAAAAAAATGATAAAGGAAACAAATATGATTAAACTGGTAAATTTGTCGAAGTATTACTATGGAAATAATTCTGTAGCATTAGGTCTTCGAAAGATTAATTTAGAATTTCAGAAAGGTGAGTTTGTTGCCATTACGGGAGAGAGTGGTTCTGGTAAGACAACGTTACTTAGCACCATAAGCGGCTTGCTTCCATATGAAGAAGGAGAAATGTATTTTAATGGAAATGCAACCTCCTATTATGATGAGAGTGATTGGGAAGCGTATCGAAAAAATCATATTGCTTTTGTGTTTCAAAATTATAATCTGATTGATTCTTATACTGCATTGGAAAATGTGATGACTTCCTTTTTGATTCAAGGAGAGGAAGAAGATTATGCAAGAAAAAAGAGTATGGAACTTTTGGAAGTGGTTGGAATTTCACAATATGCATCTCATCGTGCAACGGAACTCTCCAGTGGTCAGAAGCAGCGTCTTGCTATTGCAAGAGCACTGGCTAAGAATACAGAAGTGATTGTGGCGGATGAGCCGACTGGAAATTTAGATGCGGAAAACGGCAGACAGATTATGGAACTTTTTGCAGAATTAGCGAAAGAGAAGTTAGTAATCACAGTTACCCATAATTATGAAGAAGCAGCTCCATTTGTGACACGCAAGATTTTGATTCATGATGGAGAAGTGGAAGAAGACATACAATTAAATACGCAGATACCTCTTGTAAAAGATGAAAATACACGAGTATGTCCGAAGGAAAATAATTATAAAACAGAACAACGTATTATGAAGAAAAATATAGATTTTTTCTCTAAGCTAAATATGAAATCACGCTTAGGGAAAAGCGTTATATTGTGTTCGATTCTTTTTGTAGTGTCTGTAGCCTGTTTTTTGTTTTTAGGAAATTTTATTGCTAATTTGGATGATACAGAAACAAAAGTGTATGAAAATTCAGCCTTTTACAATAGTGATGAAACACGTATCGTGGTACGCCATTCAGACGGAACGATGATGACAGAAGAGGATATGGAGCGTTTAAGCGAAATAGAGCATGTTGTTTATATAGAGAAATATGGTCTTGTAAACGATTTATATTATTTTTCTGAAAAAGGTGTGGATTATCAGGTTACCTATAACAATATTCAAATGAACAAAGAGGAAGATCCAATTTATGAGGAAAACATATATTTAGATGATTATTCCAAATTTGTTTTTTCTGCATCAGGATTAAAGGAAGAAGATTTGGCTTATGGCAGGCTGCCAGAAAATACAAATGAAGTTGTAATTTATGCAGAGGATGAGAGTGTATTAGGTAGTAGTTTTAGTTGCTTTTTTAATAACAAAAGACATTGGCCAATTAACGCTTATATTCGCATGGAAATGACGGTATGTGGAATCGTAAAAGAGCCTACAGAACAGTATTATTTTTCGGAATCCCTATGCAGGGTTCTTTCCAATAGCGTATATGGTTATCAAGAATACTATGCTTTTGTGGACAATAATAATTATAAGACCATTACGCTGTATGTGGATGATTCCTATGGTTTAGAAGATGATGCACTTGTGGTTGCAGGTAATATCTATGAAAGTAGAAAAGATTCCTTAGGAGCAGTAATTCGAATTATTACACCAGACGGAACTTCCTATGTAAATGGAGTGGACATTAATCATTTGGAAACAGGAGTTCCGGTTGTTGTTGGAAAACATGATTCTTCAGATCAGTTTTTGATGGTGTCTAAGCAATTATATGAGACACTTTATGCAGATGTGAGTACAACGCAGATGGGTATTTACATTGAAGACTATGCATATATGGATGATGTCTTGGCAGAAGTGAGAGACGCGGGATATGAAGCCGTGGCACCATATCGTATTGGCTCGGTTCAATATGATGATGAGAAAGTTACGGAACGCTTAGTAACACTTGGTTTATCTCTTGTAGCATTCATTGTGTTATTGGTATTGGAAGTCTTAATTGTGTTTGCGTTTATGAAAACGGAAAAAAGAAGTGCGATGATTTTAAAATCTATGGGTATGAGCCAGAAAATGTTGGAACAGATAAATGCAAAAACATTAGGTATGTACCATGTAGTTGCGTTTATTTGTATGTTAATATGTGTATTTTTATTCGGAAATATGATTCCACAGGTAAAAAATATATTGATTTATTATCGTTTTTATCATGTTTTAATTTTATTTGTGTTATGTTCTTTGGCAAATATTGTAACTATTGCACTTTATAATCATTATCTTGCAAGATTGGTGAAAGCAGGAAGTGAGGTGAAGGTATCATGATTCAGGTAAACAAACTTCACAAATATTACAATAAAGGAAAAGAAAATGAAATTCATGTAATCAACGATACCACGCTTGCGTTGCCATCGGTAGGTTTTGTTTGTATTTTAGGAGAAAGCGGCTCTGGAAAAACCACATTGCTGAATACGCTGGGTGGTTTAGATGACTACTCTTCAGGTAGGTTTACTATAAATGATGAGACGTTAGAAAGTTATTCGCAGGAAAAAATAGATCGTTTACGTACGGAATATTATGGGTATGTATTTCAAAATTATTATTTGCTTTCAGAACATACCGTAGATTACAATATTCGTCTTGTTTTGAATATGTATGATATGACGGAAGAAGAGAAAAGTGCGCGAATTGATTATGTTTTGGAAGCGGTTGATATGCTCAAGTATAAAAAACGTCTGGTTTCACAGTTGTCTGGTGGACAGCAGCAAAGAATAGCCATTGCCCGTGCGCTTGCAAAAACACCAAAGGTAATCTTTGCGGACGAGCCTACAGGAAATCTGGATGAAGCAAATACAATGCGCATTATGCAGATTTTAAAGAAAGTGTCACAGAAATGCTTAGTTGTAATGGTGACCCATGAAACACGTTTGGCTGATGTGTTTGCAGATCGAGTGATTCGTATTGAGAATGGCATTGTTGCGTCGGACTCTTTTTCGAATCAAAGCGAGGAATATCAATATTGGGATGATTCAGCAATTTACTTGCAGGAATATAACAAAACAAGTCATGAAATAGATCATGTACAATTGGAAATGTATTCAAATGATGTGCAGGCGGATAGATTGCCCATTAAAATCAGGATTATTGAGGAAGATGGAAGATATTATGTACAAACTTGTTCGGAAGAGGCGAAGATTACATTATTGCAGCCAAATGGAAAGAAACAGGTAGTAGATGGAAAGAAACCTGTAATTACCATGGAAGAACAGGACTCTTTTGCGTTTGAATTGGAAGAGTTATCATGTAAACAAATGCCTAAACTTTCTATGAAAGAAATTATTCGAGTTGCAATAGCAAATTTGAGACTAATGGGAAAACAACAGTTGTTTTTAATTGTTTGTTTTATTACAATGGCGGTTTTATTTGTGTTTACGGTATCAGATATTTTAACACTTAATGCAATTGATGTACGTTCGATTGTTCAAACAGATTCCCGTTACATTGTTGTTGAAACTGAGAAAAATGGAGGCTATGCATTAAAGAAATATAATGAGTATTTTCAGGAATTTTTTGATGCATATTTAGAAACAACAGATTTAGAACATATTCAATATCTATATGAAACCGATTTGTATTTTAAATATCAGGGATTTGAGCAGATGCAGGATATTAAGGCAATGATTACAGGATATTCTTTTGCGTCCCTAGAGGAATTGTCTGGCGAAGAATTAATTGCTGGACGTATGCCAGAAAAACCCAACGAGATTGTAGTGGATACCTGGGTGTTGGAGAATTTTATCACAAAAGAAGTCAGCATTGCACAGGTTTTGCCAACAGTAGAGGACTTTATTGGAAAAGAAATCAGTGTAGACAGAAAGCAATGGGGACTTGAAATAGTAGGAATCTGTGATAAAAATAGTCCTAATATTTATATGGATAAATGTACGCGTTTATCTATCACAATGCGTATTACAGATACAATGGGAAGTTTACAGATGCTTGAAACGATGTATCCAGATACGTATACTGACTTTGAGTTAAAGGATGATGAAGTATTAGTATCTGAATCTTATAAAGCACATATAGAGAATATCGGTGGTGATGGCGAGTATATTCGTTTAATTGGTTCGGACTCATATAAAATTGTTGGAACATATCCAGATGAATTTGGAATGGATTATGTTATTAATGAACAGGTATACGAAAAGATTTTACAGCAACTTATTATAGAGTCAAAGCGATTTATTGTGGTGGCAGAGGATAAGGAAAGTGTCTTGGCGTATTTTGAAAATATTCCAGAGGAAACAAAAGAAAATCTTCAGATATTTGTGACTGATAATTATTCCGAAGAATTAGCTGAATTTGAAGAGGCGCGAGCAGTTAAAGTAGATGCTCGTCTGATTATTACAATTACGATTTTTGCGATATCCTTATTACTTTTATATTTCTCCATGAAATCCAATGCTATGAAGAAAATCGAAGATATTATGGTGTATCGACTGTTAGGCATACAAAAGAGTAGTATTCTTCTTATTTTTGCGACTGAAAGCATCCTATTAACTTTGTATACCTCTGTTCCAGCTGTGCTGATTACTTCAGCAGTGTTAAAATTTGTAGTAGGGATTCCATCATTGGAATTAAATATGGTGTATCCTTGGGGGGCTGCATTAGGAATCATAGTATTTCTGTTTGTGATTAACACGATTACAGGTATCCTGCCTATTATAGGTTTGGTTCGCAAGCCGCCTGCGCAGCTTACAAACTAGTTAGATTACCAAGGTGATTTAGATTTCGCCAAATAAAGATTGTTTTGATTTAGATACAAAAAGTAGGAGAGTTTCTCCTACTTTTTTATTTACAAGAAGAAAAAATGTGTTAAAATAGTTATGATATTATACGTTGGAGGAGTATGCATGGCAAACAATGACGCAGAATTGCTAGAACAGCAGCGCAGGCGACGAAAACGCATAAATCGAATGAAGACTGGAATTATTCTGACGATTGCTATATGGATGGTCTTATCTTTATTAGCAATTATTATTTTGTCAGTACAGGTTTTTAAATTGAACAAGCAGGTTGCTGGAATTTTAGAAAATGGTGTGCAGACACAGGAGAACAGTTCCAATTCAGAAACACAGTCTTCGAATTATACGCAATTGGATGAAGAAAGTTATGCAAACATAGTAACTGGTATAGATACAGAAGATAATTTTGCAACGGAAGGGGATGTACACAATGTATATCTGACTTTCAATAGTGTACCAGGAGAAAATACCGATGCAATTTTAGATGTACTAGCACAATATGGAGTGAAGGCAACGTTCTTTGTTTCCGGTAGTGAGGAAGAAGGAGCTGAAGAAGTATATCAGAGAATTGTAAACGAAGGACATACAATAGGAATGCATTCTTATTCCAACCAGTATAGTTTGATTTATTCGTCAACAGACGCGTTTATAGAAGATTATGGAAAACTCTCAGATTATATTTATCAGCTGACGGGTACTAGATGTACATATTATCGTTTCCCAGGAGGAAGTGGTAACGAAATCAGTAATGTAAATATGGCAGAGTTTGTACATATTTTGAATCAAGAACAGATTACCTATTATGACTGGAATGTATCGGCAGGAGATGCAGCGAGCAGTTATACGACAGAGGATGTTCTGAATAATGTTTTGGAAGGCGTTTCAAAATATAAAACATCCGTGGTGTTATTACACGACGGGGCGAACAAGTCAACAACGGTAGAGGCATTAGGAACACTGATTGAAAGTTTACAGAGTCAGGGCGCTGTGATTTTACCGATTGATGAAAATACAAATGTAATTCAATATATGAAAGCTGATAGTGTTAACTAGAAGTTATTGAATAGAAAACATGGAGGATAAACATGGGACTTTTTAAAGATTTTAAAGAAGATTTTTCGCAGGCAGTAAATGAACTCGTACCAGGTGGTGAAGAGTTGAAAGACGATAAACTTGAAGTGAATACTTTAAGTGAAGACGTTGATGTAAAGTCTGAACTTTCTAAGTTGGACGGACTTTTAGAACAGGTAAAAGAAGAGCCAGTTAAGGTAGAACCTGTAAAACCAGTAGTAGAAATACCAGTTGCACCAGTTGTGAAGACACCTGTTGCACCAGTAAGAGAAGTGAAAGAGGAGAAATTAGTAATGGAAGCACCAATGAAAGAAGTAGAAACACCAGTTGTTTTAGATGAAACATCTGTAATTACAGCTAGCACAACATTAACAGGTAACCTTGCATCTGCAGGTTCATTTGATATTCAGGGAACAGTAAACGGTAACGTATCATGTAACGGTAAATTAGTTGTTACAGGTGTAATTAATGGTAACAGTTCTGCTTCAGAATTCTTTGCAGATGTTGCAAAAATTGAAGGTGAAGTAGTAAGTTCTGGTACAGTTAAAATCGGTGCTGGTTCTGTTATCGTTGGTAACATCACAGCTGCATCAGCAGTTATTGCAGGTGCTGTAAAAGGTGATATCGATGTTCAGGGACCTGTAGTAGTAGATACATCAGCAGTTATTATGGGTAACATCAAATCTCGTTCCGTACAGATTAATAATGGTGCGATTATCGAAGGTTTCTGTTCACAGTGTTATGCTGATGTGGATGTTCAGGGATTATTTGGAATTAAATAATTAAATAATAAAATAATAAAAATATAATGTATGAAAGGATGACCGTCTTATGAAACGTGTTTTATTAAAACTTAGTGGTGAAGCATTAGCAGGAGACAAACATCAGGGCTTTGATGAGCCAACAGTTACCGTGGTTGCAAATCAGGTGAAACAGTTGGTGGACAATGGAGTAGAGGTAGGTATCGTAATTGGCGGAGGAAACTTCTGGCGTGGACGTACAAGCAATACCATCGACAGAACCAAAGCAGATCAGATTGGTATGTTAGCTACTGTTATGAACTGTATCTATGTATCTGAGATTTTCCGTTCCGTAGGTATGAAAACCGCAGTTATGACTCCATTTGAATGTGGTTCTATGACAAAACTTTTCTCAAAGGATCGTGCAAACAAATACTTTGAAAAAGGAATGGTATGTTTCTTTGCAGGCGGTACAGGACATCCTTATTTTTCAACAGATACAGCCACAGTGCTTCGTGCAATCGAAATTGAAGCAGAAGGTATCCTTCTTGCGAAAGCGATTGATGGCGTGTACGACAGCGATCCAAAGGTAAATCCAGAAGCAAAGAGATACGATGAAGTATCCATTCAGGAAGTTATCGACAAGAAACTTGCAGTTGTGGATTTAACAGCGTCTATTATGTGCATGGAAAATAAAATGCCAATGTACGTATTTGGATTAAATGAAGAAAACTCTATTGTGAAAGCAATTAGTGGAGAATTTAACGGTACTGTTGTGACCGTATAATCAGGAGGGGAAAAACATGGATGCTAGATTAGTTAGCTATGAAGAAAAAATGACAAAAACAATGCACAACCTGGAGGAAGAATTCGGTTCTATCCGCGCTGGTCGTGCAAACCCACACGTATTGGATAAATTACGTGTAGATTATTATGGTACACCATCACCAATCCAGAGTGTTGCAAACGTAAGTGTTCCAGAACCAAGAATGATTCAGATTCAGCCTTGGGAACCATCACTTG
>CAZDAP010000028.1:0-11260 GCA_964503585.1 uncultured Lachnobacterium sp.
TTATGTCAAAATTTGTATGTACAGTATGTGGTTATGTTCATGAAGGCGATAGCGCTCCAGAACAGTGTCCAGTATGTAAGGTAGGTCCAGAAAAATTCGTTGAACAGACAGGTGAAAAAGTTTGGGCTGCTGAACATGTAGTAGGTGTTGCAAAAGGCGTTAGCGAAGATATCCTTATGGACCTTCGTGCAAACTTTGAAGGTGAATGTACAGAAGTAGGTATGTACCTTGCTATGGCTCGTGTAGCTCATCGTGAAGGATATCCAGAAATCGGTCTTTACTGGGAAAAAGCCGCTTATGAAGAAGCTGAACATGCTGCTAAATTCGCTGAATTACTTGGTGAAGTTGTAACAGACTCTACAAAAACAAACCTTGAATTACGTGTAGCTGCTGAACACGGTGCTACAGAAGGTAAAACAGACCTTGCAAGACGTGCAAAAGAAGCAGGTCTTGATGCTATCCATGATACCGTTCACGAAATGGCACGCGATGAGGCAAGACACGGCAAAGCACTTGAAGGACTTCTTAAAAGATACTTCGGTTAATATATATAATACAAACGAAACTTCTAAATGCATAGGAGGATTTGAATATGTCTAAATACGCAGGAACAAAAACAGAGAAAAATTTAATGGAAGCATTTGCTGGCGAATCAATGGCCCGCAATAAATACACTTATTTCGCATCTGTAGCAAAAAAAGCTGGTTACGAACAAATCGCAGCTATCTTTCAGGAAACCGCTGACCAGGAAAAAGAACACGCTAAAATGTGGTTCAAAGAATTCCACGGACTTGGCGATACAGCTCAGAACCTAGCTTGGGCTGCGGAAGGCGAAAACGACGAATGGACAAATATGTATGCTCGTATGGCACAGGAAGCTGAAGAAGAAGGTTTCCCAGAATTAGCAGCAAAATTCCGTCTCGTTGCAGGTGTAGAAAAAGCACACGAAGAACGTTACAACAAGATTTTGAAAAACATTCAGGATGGCAAAACATTTGAAGGCGATGCTCCACTTGGCTGGAAATGCCGTAACTGTGGACACATTCACTATGGTGATGAAGCACCAGAAGTTTGCCCAACATGTAATCATCCACAGGCTTATTTCGAAAGAAAAGTTGAAAATTACTAAAAGAACATGTAATCTAGAGGTATCCAATTATGGATACCTCTTTTTATTTCGAAAGAGTACCCTTAGATTACCTGGAGGTATATATGAAACATAAACTTTATCTATTTATATTAACTATTACATTATTTGCAGCTCTTACTGGTTGTGCTAAAACCGATTCTGAAACTAGAGCGGACAATACAGAAACTCCTTCCTCCGACGTGTCCTCAGAGGTCATTATGCCAGAAGAAACAGAAACCTTTGAAACCCCAGAAACCTTACACTTTGTAGATGCGTGGGGCGAATGGTATGACACGGAGATTCTTTCTTCAGCAAAAAAACATCCTTACAACTGGGACTATCTGACCAATGACGAAAATGGCATTTCCTACGAGGGCGATGAAAATTATCGTATCCGTCATGGTATTGACGTATCCAAATGGCAAGGAAATATTGATTGGGAAAAAGTAAAAGCAGCAGGCTACGAATTTGTTTTTATCCGAATGGGTTACCGCGGCTACAGTGAAGCTGGTGGAATGGAAATCGATGAAAAATTCTATCAAAATATACAGGGTGCCCAGGCCGCTGGCATGGATGTAGGCGTATACTTCTTCTCTCAGGCTATTAACGAAGAAGAAGCGTTAGAAGAAGCAAAGTTTGTTCTCAATGCTTTAGAAGGGTATGACCTTCAACTTCCTATCGTTTATGACCCTGAACTAATTCGCGATATGCCAGCACGAACCAATGACGTCACTGGTGAACAATTTACAAAAAATACGATTGTGTTCTGTGAAGCAATTAAAGACGCAGGTTATGAACCTATGATTTACAGTAATATGATTTGGGAAGCCTTTCTTTTCGACATGACACAATTACAGGAATATCCATTCTGGTATGCCGACTATGAAGCGATTCCACAAACACCATATCATTTTGAAATCTGGCAGTACTCGGAAACTGGTCAGGTAGACGGAATCTCTGGTAACGTTGACTTAAATATTATGTTTGAACGGATTGAATAGTTCACAAATAAATGTTATAATTTAACGACAATGTACGTATATTTGGGGGAATTATGAAATATCGGTTTTCTGACATAAAGGATGGAAGTCCAATCATTATCGTCATGCACAATGGTTCTGTTCATGCGAAAATGCTTGGTAATATTATCAATTTAATACGTGATGACATTGCTACCATTTCTTTGGATACACCAACATCTCAGATTTTGAAGTTCGATCACATGGATTTAGAACTGGTATATGTTTCCGAAGATGGAACTCCATACATCTGGAAAAAAGCAAAGATTGTTTACTTTAAAAATAATTATGTCCTTCAGATAAAAGGAGATGGCACTAAGTACAATCGTCGCATGACTTATCGTGTGAACATTTCTCAAACTGCAGAGTTGAGAAAAGCAGATGACACCTCCTATCAAGTAACAGTAAAAGACGTTAGCCTAACAGGCTTTTCTATTCTCGACAAAAAAAATGAGTTAAATCTTTCTATGGAAGATGGTGTTACTATACACTTCGAGGATATCAGTCATACCATCGATTTGTATGGTACTACAATCCGTATGGAAACGAAAGACGACTCTATCATTTATGGTTTTATTATTCGACGCTCTTGCCGTGATTTACCTTCTTACATCACAGCAAAACTTGGTGATCGTCGAAATAATATTCCACCATCCTACATTGTATAAATTATCGTGTAAATAACTAAAAAATGGGGGTTTTTTGTGAAACAGGAATTTTCAAAAATTGAAGTGAATAGCCGCATACTTTTAACCCTCACTAGTGGGAATAAAAGTATGGAGATGGGCGCGTCCATCGTGAGACATCTAAAAGATAATATTGCTTTAATCAGTTTAGACAACAATACTGGACAAATTCTTAAATTTGATAATATTTCCATCAGCGTTGTCTATACAAACAATGAAGGAATTCCATATATTTGGATGAACTGTACGATCGTTTATTATCAGGGACAGTACCTGCTGCAAGTACGTGCAGACGGAGGCCGACGTCATAATCGTCGTAACAGTTTCCGTGTAGGGGTATCTCACTATGCAAAAATGCGTATTTCTGGTCATGGAGAAATTGATGTTGTGGTTCGTGATGTTAGTCTTACTGGCTTTTCCATCACAGATCGAAAAAAAGATTTAAATCTTAGCATGGGGACTCATGCTTTTCTTCGCTATGAAGATATTGGTCACGAATTAGAGTTAGAAGGTAATGTAGTTCGTATTGTAGAAGAAGATGATTATATTATTTATGGTTTTGTTATTACAAAATCCTGTCGTGACTTATCTTCTTATGTAAACATGAAACAAAGACAAAAACGTTCTTAAATAAAAAAGTTAGACCGCTCCAAAACGAGCGGTCTAACTTTTTTATTAAGGCTTTGCCACAAATTTTAATGTAACTTTAAATAAGTCTCCATCTATTTCTAATCTCATAGTGCCTTTCATTAACTCCGTTAAACTTTGGGCTATGGATAAACCTAGTCCGCTTCCTTCGGTATTTCTTGAACTATCTCCTCTTACAAAGCGTTCCATAAGTTCATCACTTGGGATATTAAGTGCTGCCTTTGAAATATTTTTGAAGGTAATAGTAGCTTCATTTCCTACCTGAGTCAAAGAGACATACACTCTTGTTCCTGGAAGGGAATATTTGCAGGCATTATTTAAAAGATTATCCAACACTCTCCACATATGTCTTCCATCCGCAGAGACCACCACTGGATGTTCTGGCTTCTCCACAATCACTTGTAACTGATTTGCGGATAACCGTTCTTCAAACTCCCCAATTAACTGGGTAAGAAGCACTTCTACATCACAATCTTCCACACTAACTGCCAAGTTTCCTGTGGATGCTTTTGAGGCTTCCATAAGATCCTCGATTAACTTTTTCAATCGTGCGGATTGACGATCTAATACCTCTACATATTCTTGTAAAGTCTCATCTTGAATATCTTCTTTTTTAATTAAATCCACATAGTTAATGATTGAGGTAAGTGGCGTTTTAATATCATGAGACACATTGGTAATCAACTCTGTCTTGAAGCGTTCGCTCTTCATGCGGTCTTCTACTGCAAGGGCAATACCATCACTTACTTTATTGATGTTTTCCCCATGGGTCTTAAATTCCCAAAACATTTTACTGGTATCAATTGGCTCCGACAAATCACCAGCAGCAATACGTTTACTGCCTTCTTGGAGTTTCTGCATCTGTAACAAAACACAAATAACCACAAACCACTCTACTGCTTTTACAACTACAAACATGAACAAATATGACTCTGTATTCCACCTAAAGAATACAAATACAAAAAACTCCACAATGCTAATGATGAACATCATCAAGAGACCTTTTACCAACAGTTTTGTATGTTCTCTTGCAATCTGCAAAACCACTTTAAATGGAATTGTAATCTTATTCCAACACCATTTTATAATTCGATATCCATAATAAATCTCACTGTGGCGGACAAATGTTCTTGTCTTAAATCTAATAACGATATTCTGTAACCATATCATTGCTGCAAAAGCCATTACAAACACAAGGATTGTTGCTAATGTTACAAAAATATCAAATGGAATCACTCTGTATCCATAGAATCTATCAAACAATAGGAAAAGCAATCCCAGTGGTAGTCCTTCTGTAAGGATTAAAAACACGAGAGAAAAGCAACCTACTGGAAGTTTGCACCAAATACTAAGTTGTTCTTTATCATTATTCGCTGAATAGATAAGTAAAGCAAAACTTAAAATAAATGTAATGATACTGAGTACCAAAACCACTTGATATGTTACCACATTGTCATAAAGTGCATCTACCACATTTCTCCATTCATAGAACATATCGTCATAAACAAGTTCCTCATTCATTTTAATTAAAACATGATATCCATCCCCTAAATAGTCTGGATAGTATGAAACCATAGTTCCATTATCATATACGTTGTAAAAACCGGTATAGTTTTTTTGCTGAACAACCTCCGTAGTAACGACTTGAATATCGCTGACGAAAAGCCGGACATCATATAACTGCACCCAATCCCATTCCTGATAATTAGAGGTATCCAACGTTATGTCATAGTAACTGTTATAATAAACAAGTTCCCCATTCTCTAATGTTTTTGCCCAATAATCATAATAGATACCCTCATCACAAACGGTAATATAGTCCACCAGAAAAAACTTCGTGGCAGCAGAACAATAAAACAATCCGCTCTCTTCGTCAAAGACATAGTCGGTAATTGCAACCTCTGACATGTAGTATAGATTATCGATCACAGGGCTAATACGCATAGTATCTAAAACAGAGTCTACGTTATAGGAAACATTCGCATCCTCCGAAATTTCAACCATATAATCCCAATCCGATGCATCCTTTAGTCCTGCAAATAACTCTTCTGTTTCAATCTCCCCATTACTTTGCGATACTTCAAGTACGGAACAAGTAAAATTCTTATCTTTTAAATATTCTGTTAGCGTTTCATTTATCTTTTTTACCTGGTCAAGATTTTCGGTATCCCCTAAATGGTCGTAGATATATGCGGCATAATTCTTTGCAATGCGTTCTCTGCCCATTTCATAAAATTCTTCTTTTGTACCAGAAACAGATACCCCTGCCATGCATATGACTGCTGCAATGGCGGCAACCAAGGTCACTGAACATAATACACATGCCAAAAATCGTACCCAGAAATTTTGTACATATTTTTTCATAATCAGTCTCCTTCCATCTTATATCCACGGCCCCAAACTACTTTCAGATATCGAGGCTCTTGTGGATTGTACTCAATTTTTTCCCTGAGATGACGAATATGTACCGCTACTGTATTTTCAGTGCCAAAAGGGTGATCCTTCCACACTTTTTCGTAAATTTCATTTGGTGAAAACACCTGACCAGGATGATCCATCAAAAGTTTTAGGATGTCATACTCTGTTCGGGTAAGATTTACTTTCTCCCCATCCAAAGTCACTTCTTTTGCTTTATCATCCAATTCTATACCGCCCATACGTGTAGCAGCGGTAGTTGCATTACCACCACCCAAAAGCATATAGCGGCGAAGTTGTGATTTCACTCGGGCCTGAAGTTCTACTGGATTAAATGGCTTTGTTACATAATCATCTGCACCAACGGTGAGTCCAAGCACCTTATCCGTATCTTCACTTTTGGCTGTCAATAAAATGACCGGTACATTGGAGATTTCCCGAATTTTTACCATAGCCTGAATGCCATCCATAATAGGCATCATAATATCCATGAGAACTAGGTGTATCTCATTGGATTCAACAGCCTCCACCGCTTCCTTTCCATTAGAAGCCTCAATTACGTTATAACCTTCACTGGTTAAATAAATTCGTAAAGCTGATACAATATCTTTTTCATCATCACATACTAATACGTTATACATCGTTTCCTCCGGAGTGTTGTGCAATAAAAAATCGCTACAACAAAATCATGATTTATCATGGTTCTATTGTAGCGAATAAATAATTAATATCCAATACCCTAACTCCTTAAGAATTTCTTAAGTTCTGGATTATAAATAACTCATAATGATCTGCTCGCCAGCCTCTGTTAGGTTGCCGATACAGAAATTATTACGCTTTCTCTGTTTTACGCGATATAACATATCATCTGCAACATGCAGATAATCCCACATACGATTTCCTTTTACTGGAACATCCCAACAAATACCCTGACTAATGGTCATGATTTTTGAAACTTTGGAACCTGGATGTTCAATTTGTAAATCCATTACGCGCTTACGAAGTTCAGCGGCATATTCTACCACTTGTTCTTTTGTAGTATTTTCATATATCAAGATGAATTCGTCACCACCGTAACGTGCTGTGTATGCGCCAAATTCCTCCATAGATTTAATTGCAGATGCAACTGCCTGAATACACTCATCACCTTTTTGATGACCATAGGTATCATTATATTCTTTGAAACTATCCAAATCGAGAATTTCTACTGCAAATGATACACCAGCACCTAATGCTTTCTGGAATGCGTTTTCCGAATAGTCATTTAAACCAAAACGATTGTTTAAACCAGTCAGCGCATCTGTTTCTGACTTCTTCTGTAAAATAGCATTCTTTTCTTCTATTTTCTGTTTTTCTTGATTTACTTCTTCAAGACTTTTTCGAAGATTCAAAACATTATTCATCATCGTTTTGTTTTCAATGCTTGCACGCTCTGAAAATTCGTAATACATTGCGGTTTCCTGTAGGAATTCTTCATTCATTTGATGCTGACGATAGAACTTTATTTTTAAACCAAGTATCTTTAATATGAGATTTGTAATATCCAATTTTCTTACCATTGGCTCCATAATCTCAACTAGTTTCCAAAATTCTTCCTTTTTATCTCTTTCTAAGAGAATTATACAATAATCATAGAAATCATCAAACATATCCATGATTGGCATGTTGTCAGATAATTGATTATGTACACGTGCAATGCGCTCTTCACATTTCTGGTCTTTACCCGCAATGTGGTAATACATGGCTTCTGTTGCCCATACGGTTACCATGGCTTCATTATCCAAGTAGTCTCCATGCTCTGAATAGATATTTTCAAAACAACATTTCGATTCAATTAAATCACCCTTACACAAAAAGGCTTTTGCCATATTTTCATAGATACAAATCATATAATCTTCGTATCTAGGTAATTCTGGGTGTTGAATATAATATTCCTGAGCCTGCTGCAATACCTCTATGGCATTATCGTAACGACCATATAAAATATTAAGTGCACCTATATTTATTGAAACCGTACCTTCGAAGCTTTCTATTTCGCCCTGCTGACAACAATGAATAGCATTTAAATAGTAATCCAAAGCAATTGCAGCGTTTCCATGATTTACAGAAAAGATTCCAAGGAAATTATAGCAGCGTGCCATCAACTCCCATTCCTCTACCTTACTTAAACATGCAAGGGCTTCTGTAACTGCTTCGTAAAAATGATTTCCATCATTTAGATTATAATATACCACTCCCATGTGGTAATATCCCAATGCTACTAGACTATCATCTCCAATTTCTTTACCATAACCGATCAGATCATCACAATATTTCAAGGTAAGCTCAGCATTTTTCGAACTATTCTCTTCAATCACTCTAATCCATTCCTGCACGGTTTTATTATACTTCATTTTATCCATGAGCCCACCTCCATTTCTTCCAATTAGATTACATGCAATTTATGGCGCAATTATAGCAAAAAAGTAACAAGAAATCAATCTTGTTACTTTAAAAACATGCTCTTTTTAAGATGTTATGGTAGTATTTCTTCTGGATCAATTGGAACGCCATCTTTTAATAACTGAAAATATACGTTACTGCCTTCTACTGAATAATACTTCGTAGGTTCATTAATATAGCCAACTACCTGTCCGGATTCCACCATTTCGCCCACTTCATAGTTTAATTCTTTCAATTGTCCATATATAGCGGTATAGCCATCACCGATATCCTGTGTAACGGTACAACCTGTTACCTCGTTTGTTTCAATGTTGGTAATTTTACCTTTTGCAATAAAATATACCTTATCATTTACGTTCCCAGAAAGAACCATGGCAGGATTATACTGATACTGCTGCAAAGTTGGAAAGAATATGGTTGATTCCATGCTATAATCCAACAGAATACTACCATCAATTGGCCAAACCAATCCTTTTTCTGGTTGGAATGACAAGGATTCTTCTACTATAGAACCAACAGCAGTTTCTTCTTCTACCGTCTGATCCTCTGTAATCTGTTGATTTTCTAATTCTTTTTGATTCACTAAATCCATATCTGCTAAGGGATCATCTACTAATCCAATCTCATCATCTGTGTTTGAATCAAGGGTTGCATCCGCAACCTGATTGGAAGAGGCATCTGATGGTTCCTCTTCTACCGTATCATTGGAACCAATCTCCAATTGCTGACTCTCCTGTACCAGCTGCTGTTGTTTTGCTAATTCTGCTTCGCGTTCTTCTGCCTGATTTGTTAGATAAATGCTAGAAAAACCCACTGCACCCATAAGCACACATGCAAGGGCTATAATGTATTGATATTTCTTCATATGGCACATCCTCCGTTTCAAATTTCTTTGATAAGAGTATTTGCACCATATGATTTTTTATTCAAAAAAACTGAGAAACGCGCAAATTACATATGCTTTCCAATTATATTACTTAATTTTGCAAATTGTTCTAAGGATAATGCTTCTCCACGTACTGTAACTGGAACTCCCAATTCTTCGATACATTGCTGAATGACTTCTTTGCTTATATTTAATCCTGGGAAATTATTCAGTCCATTAGCCAAAGTTTTACGTCTCTGATTAAAAGATGCACGAATTAATTGAAACATTAATTTTTCATTTTCTACATCTACAGGTGGCTTTTCGTGTCTTGTAAGTCGGATGACCGCGCTACCCACTTTTGGCTGTGGCATAAAGCAACTAGGTGGTACATTTACTACGATTTCTGGATTTGCATAATACTGCACAGCAAGAGATAAGGCTCCATATTCTTTGCTTCCAGGTCCTTCCTGCATGCGGTCAGCCACTTCTTTTTGTACCATAATGGTAATACTATCAATTGGTACATGACTTTCAAAAAGTCCCATGATGATTGGCGTTGTAATATAATATGGCAGATTTGCTACGACTTTGATTGGTTTTCCTCCATTGCGTTTCTCCGCCAGTGTTTTGATATCCACTTTTAAAATATCATCATTCATCACTTCTACATTATCATATGTACTTAAAGTGTCTTTTAAAATAGGAATCAGGTTTTTGTCAATTTCTACAGCTACCACTTCTCTGGCATTTTCACAGAGATATTGTGTCATAGTACCAATTCCTGGTCCAATTTCCAGCACAAAATCATCTTTTGTGATTTCTGCAGCCTCAATAATTTCCTCTAAAATGCCTGTATTAATTAAAAAATTCTGTCCAAACTTCTTTTGGAAATTAAAATTATATTTTTGTAAAACCTCTATTGTATTCTTTGGATTTCCAAGTGTTGCCATATTTTCCTCCTATTTTACTTTTGAAAATAAAGTTCTGGCATTTGCTTCTGTTACTTTCTCCACTTCTTCTGGAGATATACCTTTAATTTGTGCAATTTTGTCTCTAACATAAGTCAAATATAGAGAACTGTTACGTTTTCCACGAAATGGCTCTGGTGCCATGTATGGACAGTCTGTTTCTAAAAGGATACGTTCCAATGGAATCGCTTCTACCGTTTCCACCAATTTTTTTGCATTTTTAAAGGTAACCACACCACCTACGCCTATATAATATCCCATTTTTATAAATTCCAATGCCATTTCTTTGGAATAAGAAAAACAGTGGATAACCCCTGTGATTTCCTCTGCATGATGGTCTTTCATCACCTGCATGGTATCCGCTGCTGCATCACGGGAATGTACAATAATGGGAAGATTTGTTTCTTTCGCCAATTCAATTTGACGTCCAAACCAATATCTTTGTCGCTCTTGTACCTCTGGTTCTTTGTCCCAGTAATAATCCAGTCCTATTTCACCAATGGCAACGGTCTTTTGCCAATCCGTCTGCTCTTTCATCCATTGTAAAAAAACATCATCCAATTCTTCTATCTCGCTAGGATGTACACCAACTGCTGCATACACATGGCTATATTCCCTAGCAAGACGAATGGTGTCTCGCGTAGATTCTACGGAGGCACCACTATTAATTACAACTCCAACGCCCTCCTCTGGAAGGCGTCGGAGTAATTCATCTCTATCCTCATTAAAACGTTCATCATCGTAATGGGCATGGGTTTCAAATATCATTACATATGCTCCTCTATAAGCTCAAGTTCTGCAATATTGATACAGGTTGGTATGGTACGATTTCTTACGGCTTCTTTACAGTCTTCAAAATCCATCCACATGGCAGATTCGATTTCCTCCACTTGTAACTGAAGTTCCTCTATCTCAATATCTTTCCACAGTAAAAATACTTTTGATATCTGATTGTCCACATATCGGATGCCATGAAACTCATTTTCGGTGAAAACACGATGAATCCCGCATTCGATTAGTTCATTCTCATCAATTACAAGACCCAATTCTTCTTCTAATTCACGAAGTCCAGATTCTGCAAATTC
>CAZDAP010000029.1:0-11030 GCA_964503585.1 uncultured Lachnobacterium sp.
CTACGTCTGTAAATGCGTCTACAAAACGAGCTACCATCATAAGTACACCAACCATTGCAGCTGAGATACCCATAACGTCAGTGTAGAATTTCATCATGATCATACTTGCGAAAATAAAGGTAAAGTCGTTACCAAAGTCACCGAACATGTAACCAATCTTATCCTTTATTCCAAAAGGTTTTACGTTTTTTGTTTCCATTTTTATTTCCTTTCCTTAAATATATTGATATCTTGAATTTTAACATGAACATCAAATATTCGTGAGTAGAATTTTTACCTTTATTAGTAAAATAATTGGTATTCTATTATTTTTTTATTAAAAAATTATAATTTGGAAAATAAATACGAAAAATTTAGTAAATAAAAAGAAAAAAGATTCTAAGAATATCAAATACAACACCCTTAAAAGTTCAAAATACGCTGGAACTTTCAAGGGTGTTTGCATTCGAAAAATGTTTTATCCTCTTATGTGATTTCTATACAATTTTTTATTTGCGTCTTTCTGCAAGAATTTTTACGTTTTCTTCTACACGTTTCTTGCTCAATGGATACAAGAACATCATGATAAGTGCAAGCAAGACAAATCCGATTGTAGGAACTAAACAGCTGATATTGTAAATGCCGTCCCTAACTGCCTCTGTCTGACCTACTGTAGAACCAGATTGATAACCAATCATGGTTAATAACAAACCAGTTACACCTGAGGAAGCAGCCTGACCTAACTTTCTAGCAAAAGAATAGATAGAGTAAACTTCACCATCAGAACGAACACCAGTCTGAACTTCTGTATCATCGATAACGTCTGTAATCATAGACCAGCCGGTCAATGAGAAAGCTGCAAGACCAATATAAGCAACTGCGTAAAGAATTGTATATACTGCAGCACTGTCTGTATGGATAAAGAACGCAATCGCATATACAGCTGCACCAAAAAGAGCACCTACAACAGCAAGTTCTTTCTTACCAAATTTCTTTACCAATTTTCCAACAACTACTGACATCAAAAGCATAGGTATTGTAACGATAACACCGGAAAGTGCCTGCCATGTAGTATCTCCGAAATAATCTGGATAGATATATGTACTCATAGCCGAGCAGGTAAGCTGTACTAATAACTGGCAGATAGAAGCAACTACGATACCAATTAATGCTTTGTTGTGGATTAAACTATTTACAAGTTTGCCCAAGCTGAATTTTTCTGTTTTCTGTTCTACCTTCACACGTTCTGTACACATGTTGTAGCAGATCAAGTAACAAACAACTGCACCAATAGAACAGATAACAGCAAATATAGTAGATTTTGTACCATTCAGTACCTTAACATCTCCTACTGCATCATAAATAACCATAGGAGCGACAACATTGATGACCATACTAGCAGCAAGAGAACCGATTGTTCTAAATGTAGAAAGTGACTGACGATCATCTGGGTCACTTGAAATAGCAGATGCCATAGAACCATAAGGGATGTTGATAGCTGTGTAGCATACGCTGCCCCAAAGGATATATGAGAAGAACATCCATACAATCTTGAACATCATTGGCATATCCTTAAACCAGCTGGCATAAACAAGAACAGAAGCTACTGCTACAGGTCCACAAGCTCTTAAAAGCCATGGTTTGAATTTGCCAGCTTTGGTAGGTTTGCTACGGTCAACAATCTGACCCATTGTTACATCTGTAAATGCATCTACGAATCTTGCTACCATCATTACGGTACCAACAAGAGCTGCACTAACCCCCATAACGTCAGTGTAGAACTTCATCATTAAAAGTGAGGAAAGAAGGAACGTAAAATCGTTACCAAAATCACCAAACATGTAACCAATCTTATCCTTCATTCCAAAAGGTTTTACATTTGTTTTTTCCATTTTTCTTAACCATTCCTTTCCTTGACAGTTTATTAAATACATTTTATCACATTTTTTTCATATATGTGAGTATATATATTATAAAAAATAGTATTTTTTTTACTTTTACTTGATTTTTCTTAAAAATTATACGATAATTTACAAAAAACAACATATAAAGGATTATTTATGCACTATCAACAGGAATTACAGTTTCTACTTAATTTTTTTAATAATCACAAAATCAACACTTGTTTTAACCCTAAAAAAAGTGATATTTACAGTCTGGATTTTAATATAAGACAGATTTTAAACTGCGATCAAGGCTATACTCAAATGAATGATTTTGTATCAAAACTCAACAACTCAAATACTATTTTTAAAATCATAGACCAGTTTTACTGTGTTTATTTTTGTATGTTGCTTCCAAATGAGACTTCCAATATCCCATTTGTGATTGGTCCATATTTACAGACCCATCCACATCCAGAACTTTTATATCAATATGTGGATCAATATTCGGTATCTCCGTCTACATTTCAAAATCTTTGGGAAGTCTTTTCCAAAATACCTGTTGTTATGGATGATACTTCTATACAAACCATCATACAGACCTTTGGTGAAACCGTGTGGAATGGAGAAACAAATTTTGAATATCAAATTTTGGACCATAATTTTGAAGAATCACTGTATACTATAATTCCTCCCAACAGTGATGACACAAGCCATAATCAATTTGATATCCAACTATTAGAAGCTTATCTTGCTCAGGAAAATGCCCTAATACAAGCAGTAAATCGTGGACAGACACAACTGGCTGAAGATTTGATCTCTTCCATCGGAATCTATACATTATCAGAAACATCTCTAGAGATGTTGCGTAATATGAAAAACTTTGCAATTACATTAAATGCTCTTTTGCGTAAATCAGCAGAATTGAACAGTATTAATTCCCAGCAGATTATTAGTATTTCTTCTAAATTTGACCACAAAATTGAACTGAGTTCTTCACCAGAGGCTTTATATACACTACTTAGGGAAATGGTTCGCAAATATTCTCTTTTGATGAAAAACCATACAATGAAAGAATATTCCCCGCTGATTCAACAAGCCATCAAACAAATTGATGTGGATTTAACTGCTGATTTAAGTCTGCATGCTATGGCCCAAAAACTAAATAGCAATGCCAGTTATTTTTCCACGCAGTTTAAAAAGGTAACAGGAAGCACTTATACGGAATATGTACAGCGAAAACGAATTGAACATTCCCTATTTCTGCTAAATACTACATCACTTCAAATTCAGACCATCGCACAATACTGTGGGATTCCAGATTTGAACTACTTTTCGAAACTCTTCAAAAAGTATGTAAACCTTTCTCCAACTGCTTATCGAAAAGAAATTACCAAACTTGAATAACAAAAAAAGAGTTGCTTTTCACAAAAAGACAACTCTTTTTATTATTTTATCTTTAACTTCTGAAAAAACTTAGTAACTGTTGCCAGCCGCCTTATTCTTTACAATCTTAACAATACGACTAGTTCCAAGTCTGGATGCACCAAGCTCTATAAATTTCTCAGCGTCCTCTATAGAAGAAATTCCGCCTGCAGCTTTAATTTTTACATTAGGTCCTACATGTTTTGCAAATAATTCCACATCTGCAAATGTAGCACCTGATGTAGAAAAACCAGTAGATGTCTTTATATAATCCGCTCCAGATGCGGTAACAATTTCACACATTTTCATCTTTTCTTCATCCGTTAAAAGACATGTTTCAATAATGACTTTTAAAATTTTGTCCCCGCAGGCTGCTTTGATTTCTTTGATTTCATTTAATACATAGTCATATTCCTTTGCTTTGAGCATACCTATATTGATAACCATATCAATTTCATCTGCACCATTTGCAAGGGCATCCTTTGTTTCATATACTTTTGTGGCTGTGGTATAGTTTCCATTTGGAAATCCAATTACGGTACAAACCTTACATTTGTCTCCCACATATTCCTTCGCCTGTTTTACATAACAGGTTGGTATACACACAGAAGCAGTCTCATACTTCATGCCATCGTCACAAATCTCTTTGATTTCTTCCCATGTGGCCGTCTGGAGTAATAAAGTATGATCTACCATTGTCAATATATCTTTTTGATTCATATCTATTCCGCTGCCTCTAATGCAATTTTCATCATAGCTGTAAATGCATTCTGTCTTTCTTCTGCGCTAGTTTCTTCTTTCGTAACAAAAGAATCTGAAATTGTCAAAAGACATGCGGCTTTTTTCCCCAATACATTTGCATTATGAAACAGTGCAAAACTTTCCATTTCAACACATTTTGCACCATGTTCTTTTGGATAGCGTTCATAACTTCCTCTGTTTGCGTCCTGATAAAACACATCACTGGAATGAATTCTTGCTTCCTTACATGGAATACCTAATTTCTCTGCTGCAGTTAAAATTCTCTCGTTTGTTTCTTTTGTTGGGTACAAAACATCATCTTCACAACCATTTTGCACCTTTGCAAAATTCGATTCACTATATGCACTTTCTGCCAATACAACATCATAAACCGCTAAATCTGCCGTATATGCTCCCGCAGAACCAATACGGATAATGGTTTCTACATCATACTGTGTAAATAACTCATAGGAATAAATTCCAATACTTGGCATCCCCATTCCACTCGCCATAACCGATATTTCTTTTCCATTATAGGTTCCTGTATATCCATAAATATTTCGAACAGATGTTACCAATTTGGGATTCTCCAAAAAAGTTTCCGCAATAAATTTTGCTCGCAAAGGATCTCCAGGCATTAATACTGTTTTTGCAAATGCTCCTTTTTCTGCGCCATTATGTGGTGTTGACATATAATTCCCCTCCTCCAAATCACAAAATACCTATTTACGACCGCAGCACTGTTTATACTTTTTACCGCTGCCACATGGACATGGGGCATTAGGGTAAATCTTTTCATTTTTACGTTTTTTTGGTTCCGCTTTTGCTGTATCATCCTTATTTGTACCAGTTACTTTGGCTACTTCTTCACGTTCCACCTTCTGCTCTACCTTTACGTGGAAGAGAAGTTTTACGGTATCTTCCTGAATAGCAGCTGTCATTTCATCGAACATATCAAAACCTGACATCTTGTATTCTACGATTGGGTTATTCTGTCCATAAGCCTGAAGTCCAATACCCTGACGTAACTGATCCATATCATCGATGTGATCCATCCACTTACGGTCAATCACTTTAAGCAAAATTACACGTTCTAATTCACGGAACTGCTCTGGCTCTGGGAATTCTGTTTCTTTTGCTTCATATAGATGAACTGCCTGTTCTTTTAAGTACTGCTTTAACTCTTTATCTGTTTTAATAGAAGCAATATCTTCTTTGCGAATCTTTTTCAATGGAATAATTGGTAAAATCAATTCGTTTAATTCACGAAGATTCCAATCTTCTCTTTCGATTTCACCAGAAATACAGGTATCTACTGCTTTTTCTACCTGATCCTGAATCATCTTGAAGATTACATCACGCATATTTTCGCCATTTAATACACGAAGTCTTTCTGCGTAGATAATTTCTCTCTGTTCGTTATTTACCTGATCATATTCTAAGAGGTTTTTACGAATACCAAAGTTATTGCTTTCAATCTTCTGCTGTGCTTTTTCAATAGCAGAGGTCAACATGCTATGCTGAATTTCTTCGTTTTCAGGTACACCTAATGTATTAAACACATCCATAAGACGATCCGAACCAAAGAGTCTCATCAAATCATCTTCTAAGGAAATGTAGAATTTGGATTCACCTGGGTCTCCCTGACGACCAGAACGTCCACGGAGCTGGTTATCAATACGTCTGGATTCATGACGTTCCGTACCGATAATCTTCAAACCACCAGCCGCTTTTGCTTCATCATCCAACTTAATATCCGTACCACGACCAGCCATGTTGGTAGCGATGGTAACAGCACCAGCAACACCAGCCTGTGCAACGATTTCTGCTTCCATTTCATGGAACTTCGCATTCAATACCGTATGAGGAATTCCTTCACGTTTTAACAATTTACTGATTAATTCAGAGGTTTCAATGGTAATCGTACCAACAAGTACAGGCTGTTTCTTTGCATGTGCTTTCTTTACTTCCTGTACAACAGCCCAGAATTTTTCTTTCTGTGTCTTATATACCGCATCTTCATGATCCACACGCGCAATTGGGCGGTTTGTTGGAATTTCAATAACGTCCATTCCATAGATATCACGGAATTCTTTTTCTTCGGTAAGAGCAGTACCTGTCATACCTGCTTTTTTGTCAAATTTATTAAAGAAGTTCTGGAACGTAATGGTTGCAAGTGTCTTGCTTTCACGTTTTACTTTAACATGTTCCTTTGCTTCGATTGCCTGATGCAAACCATCGGAATAACGACGACCTGGCATGATACGACCAGTAAATTCGTCAACGATCATAACCTGATCATCTTTTACAACATAGTCCTGATCCTTAAACATAAGATTATGCGCACGAAGTGCAAGGATAATATTATGCTGAATCTCCAAATTTTCTGGATCTGCTAAGTTTTCAATATGGAAGAACTGTTCTACTTTTGAAACACCGCGTTCTGTTAAGTTTACAACTTTGTCTTTTTCGTTTACTACGAAATCGCCATTTTCTTCCTGTTCAATACCCATGATGGCATCCATCTTAGAGTACTCTTCTACATCATCTCCACGTTGAAGCTGTCTTGCTAAAATATCACATGCCTCATACAACTTGGTGGATTTTCCACTCTGTCCAGAAATAATCAGTGGTGTTCTGGCTTCATCGATTAATACCGAGTCTACTTCGTCTACGATAGCATAATGAAGGTTTCGAAGAACTAACTGTTCTTTATAAATAACCATATTATCTCTTAAGTAATCAAAACCAAGTTCATTGTTTGTTACATAAGTGATATCACATTTATAGGCTTCACGACGTTCATCATTGTTCATGCTGTTTAATACAACGCCAACCTTAAGACCTAAGAACTCATGAACCTGACCCATCCATTCCGCGTCTCGTTTTGCAAGATAGTCATTTACGGTTACAATGTGAACGCCTTCCCCTGTCAATGCATTTAAATATGCAGGAAGTGTAGAAACAAGTGTCTTACCTTCACCAGTTTTCATTTCCGCAATACGTCCCTGATGCAAAACGATACCACCAATAATCTGTACTCGGTAATGCTCCATTCCCAGCACACGGCGAGCCGCTTCACGTACTGTAGCATATGCTTCTGGCAAAATATCATCTAACGTCTCACCATTGGCAAGTCTATCTTTAAATTCCTTTGTTTTTCCTTTTAAATCCTCGTCAGAAAGAGCCATCATGGAATCTCTCAAAGATTCTACTTTATCTACGATTGGATAAATACGTTTTAATTCTCTTTCACTGTGGGTTCCAAAAAGTTTTTCAATAATACCCATTTTTTACTCCTTTTTATATCAATTTTCCTCTTTCTCGGAAAAATTCTCACGATATTGTACCACTTTACCAAATTTTTCTCAATAAAAACAGGTGAACCTTTTGTAAACTTTTTATTAACACTCACTGGATTTCCGTTGAAAATTAGGAAAAGGCACGTTATAATACTTCTATGTGCAGAAAATAATGATAAAGTTACAGAAAAGGAGAAATGTATGTCTTACGTATATAAAACAAAAGGAACCTGTGCTTCACAGATTGAAGTAGAATTAGAAGGCAATGTTGTACGCAACGTTAAATTCACAGGCGGATGCCACGGTAACTTACAGGCGATTCCAAAGCTTGTTGAAGGCATGACCGTAGAAGAAGTTGAAAGAAGAATCTCCGGTATTCGTTGCGGTATGAAAAATACTTCTTGTGGCGACCAGTTAGCAAAAGCATGCCGTGCAGCATACGAAGCAGAAAACGCATAAATAGCATATTTTTATAACTTAAATCATAAACTCCTTAGTAAAGTAAACTAAGGAGTTTTTTGTATGAGCAGTATTGCAGGTTTTTTTCAGCCAAATACCATTTATTCAAAAGAAAATGAATTTTGTATCAAAACAATTCACGATATGTCACAATCCCTAATTCATCGCGGACCCGATGAACAATCTTACTTTTATTTCCCCCAAGGAGCCTTTAATCAGAACTTTTTATTAGCTGGATACATACCAGGTACTTTCCATCATGAAATGCAGCCTATTACCCGTAAATACCAGGATAATTCCTACACCCTTCTCTTTGACGGATTTATCAGTAATCCAGAAGAGCTTGCCATGGATTTAGAAGTCCATCAATTTCAAACACAGAAAATGTCCTTGGAAGAATTACTTCTATTTTCTTTTTTTCAAAGCGGGACGGATTTCATCAAAAAAGTAAGAGGTGCCTTTGCTTTAGCAATCTATGACCAAACTTATAAAACTCTGTATCTTTTTCGAGATGCTTTAGGACTTCGCCCACTATTTTATTGCCACAAATCAGAAACTTTAGTTTTTGCTTCAGAAATAAAAGCATTGTTTCAATATCCTGGACTAGAACCAGTCCTTGAAAAGGATGGATTATTGGAATTACTGGCTCTTGGCCCTGCCAGAAAACCTGGCAGTGCCATATTTTCAAATATTTCCGAAGTCAAACCTGGGCATTTTATTACCTTTAGTAAAGACCTCTTTTTGGAGGAAGCCTACCATCGCTTTGAAATCAAAGAACACAAAGACAGTTATGAAGATACTGTGGATAACATTACTTATCTGTTAAACCAATCCTTTGACTCTTTAAAAACTGCTGTTATGCCTTATAGCAGCCTTCTTTCTGGTGGCTTGGACTCCTCCATTGTCACAGCAAAATTGGCAGCCAACTCTGATGTTTCTGTGGCTACGTATTCTTTGGAATTCGACAATAGTCGACAATTTTTCAAGGCAAACGCTTTTCAGCCCGCATTGGATGCACCTTATGTTCAGGAAATGGTTACACATTTAGGTACCAAACACACCATATACAATTGTAACAACAAAAATCAGTTGGATTATTTGAAAAAATCCGTAATCGCCCACGATCTACCTGCTATGGCAGATGTCGACTCTTCTTATATGTACTTTTGTGAAAAAGTAGGTGCACAACACAAAATCATTTTTACAGGTGAATGCGCAGACGAAATTTTTTGTGGATATCCTTGGTATTACAATACCGAAGAAGATCCAAAGACTTTTCCATGGTCTAAGGATTTGTCACCACGCTTAACTTTATTAAAGGATGATTTAATTTCATCTTTGCCTATAGAAGAATGCGTTCATAATGCATATCTTAATACTTGTTCAGAAATTGGATTAAATGGAGATAATACCCCTAATCATCTCCTTCACCAGAAGACATTTTATTTAACCATTCGTTACTTCATGCAAACGCTTGTCAACCGAGGCGACCGTGCCGCGGCCATTAACAGCATGGATGCCCGTGTACCTTTTGCACATCAGGAACTTACTGAATATCTTTTCAATGTACCTTTTGAAATGAAGACAAAAAATGGGGAACGTAAACACTTGCTACGAGAATATGCCACTGGTCTTCTGCCTGAGGACATTCGTCTACGCAAGAAGAGCCCATATCCTAAGACCTATGATCCAGGCTATGAAGCCATGATAAACAACGAATTATTAAATGAACTTCGAAAACCAGACTGTCCGCTACATGCTATTATTGACCGTGAAAAAGCAGAAAACTTCTGTCGACAGGTCAAGGATTTAGGACGCCCTTGGTACGGTCAACTTATGGCCGGCCCTCAGTTAGTGGCTTATTATCTGCAGATTCTATACTGGATTGAGCAGTATCATGTGAGAATTACGAGTTAACCCACTAGTGGGTTAACTCGTAATAACTGGCTGTATCTGTTTGCCCTTCAAAGCCATCTCAATAGTATCTGGCAAATAATCCAGATTTGCAATCATTGAATTTGGCTTTGACTTATGATTATCCTGACCAAATGGTACAAAGTAAATATTTTTCATATTCATTAACTGTCCAATGGTTTTAAAATTCATGCCTAACGCATCGTTGGTAGAAATGGCAATTACCAATGGCTTGCCGTTTCGCATATGCGCCTTTGCGGCCATAAGAACCGGTGTGTCCACAATTCCATTACACAGTTTTGCGGCTGTATTTCCAGTACATGGTGCAATGACCATGATATCTAAATAATTATTAGGTCCGATTGGCTCTGCCTCTGTGATGGTACGAATGCCTTCGCTATCTGTTATTCCACAGATTCCCTCCACAAACTCTTTCGCACTCCCAAATCGGGTATCTGTATTCTGAGTCGCATAAGAAAAAATTGGTGTAATCTGCGCTCCCATTTCTTTTAATCTCTGAACCGCTTTCCTAGTTTGTGCAAAAGTACAAAAGGAACCGGTTATTCCATAGCCTATATGATAACTTGAAAAATCCATGACTTACCCTCTCTTACTTCATTTTGCAAGGGTGCATATTTGGATATAGCATTTTTCAAAAGTTTTGCACTGCTGGTTGTAGTATAAAGGCCTGGCAATCCCAACGCTAATTTAGCTGTTATCCCATATTTTTGAGCCGCTTCAAAATCGGTTCCACCAGGCTTCGATGCAATATCAATAATGCAGGCATTTGGCTCCATTCGACGAATACAGCCCTCTGTTATCACCTTTGATGGCACCGTATTAATTACCGTTGTCATATCGGTGATTATTTTTTCCATTTCCGAAAAATCGATTGCACTAAAACCATCCCTATGAGCAGTCTCTCGAACAGCCTCTCGCCTTGCAACTACAGTAACATCGGCTCCTAGTTTTGCAAACAATTTTGCAATTTTCTCACCACAGCATCCATATCCTGTCACTAATACTTTCTGCCCATAAATCGAATATTCGCCATGCTGCAATACCTCTGCTACCGTAGCCTCCGCAGTAATCCAGCCATTTCCCTCTACTACTTCTGGTAGTTTCATAAAATCCCAATAAGGAATCTGGTATTCCGTCAGAAATAATTTCCACTCGGTATTAAACACACCACCAAACACTTTAATTCTTGCATAGGGATTTGCTTGCATTTTTCTTAATTCTTCTTTTAATTTTTCCTTTATTGTTTGATTTTTATCTAATTTCGTCACTGGTATAGGTAATACATATACTTTTTCACAAACCTCTT
>CAZDAP010000030.1:0-7629 GCA_964503585.1 uncultured Lachnobacterium sp.
ATTTACGGATTTCCCTGAGGAAGATCAGGAAATGCTTCAGACTTTCAGTTATATCTGCTTATTAAGCTTTGATATCTATATGAAAAAACAGCTCATTGAAAAACTTGTAGATGACGTAATTGAGAAAAAAGCATAAAAACATCCCCTTTTGCTAGACAAATATCAGTCTAACAAAAGGGGAATTTTATTTTTATGTAATCATACTAAATCTTAAATACCTCTAAAACAGAATGTAAATGATTTTGGTTTAGAAATATCAATTAAATATTCTGGATGAATCTGAGCACCCCAGCTATCATCACCTGCTATACCCATTTGCTGCTGTGCAACACGAACTACGGTATAATGTACTTCAGGTAACTCATAATCATGAGCTGCATTTTCTAATTCATGAGGGGTATATGGCAATGCACTAAAGGATAATTCATCACCGAAGAACATCATTCCTCTTCCCTTCAAATCTGTAACCTTAGCATATCTTACACCACACTTATTACCACATTCCTGTGGAACAAGATATTTTGCCATATTATCTGCTACCATATTTTGATATACACCTAATTTGGCTCCCTCTTTACGATCTACATAGGTTTCTTCTGGTCCTAAACCATACCATTTTACTCTATCATAATCTGCATCCATCTTGAAAATCATACCAAATTCTGGCATATCTCCAAGTTCTGCTACTGGGTCATAAGTAAGTGTGGTCTCGATTGTACCATCACCAAATACATGATAGCTTACCTTACAGCTACTTTCTGGGGTTGTTGGCATATAGAACGTATATGTAAGACGAACGCTATTCTCCAGTTCCTCTATAATTGGAGTTGTATCCTGGAAGCGATCTTGACTCTTAACAGTTACATACATACTTGCAATCTTCCACTGTGCATATCGTTGCTGCATCAAACTTCCTGCATCATTATCTACTGGTGCTCTCCAGAAATTTGGTACTGGAATGGTCTTAATCATTTCCACACCACCATATACATAAGATACAAGACCAGCACTAAGGCTAGAGAAAATTGCTGAGAAGTTTTCCCCTTTTACGCCTGTGTTGTTCCAGCTTCGTACAATCTTAAGCGGTTTCTTGCAGGTATAAGGTTTTACTTCTTTTTTGTACACATACTGGCCAAAAGCAACCTCGTGCCCTTTCTTTGCCCATAAGGTATCTTCTTTTAATGTAAAGGAAACTGTTATAGCAAATTCTGGAATTTCTTTTCCAGCCTCATTACATCCATCACAAATATGTTTCATCGTATCTAAAATTTCTTGTGGTAATGCAAATTCTTTCTTCTCTAATGGCTCAACAGCTATATCTATAGATACACGCTTAACAAAACTGCCATCTTTTTCTAAAATTACTGCTGCATCAAATTTATCAGTATTTACAAATAAATTCTTATTCCACACAACAAATTTTTCATTATCAAAACTTACCGTAATATTCTGGTAGTTATATTTTACATCTTGCATTTTTGGCGAAGGCTCTCTATCTCCACCATATACGATACCATTTCCACTAAAATTATAATCAGATGGTCGGTCACCAAAATCGCCACCATAAGCTAAGAACCATTTACCATAGCGGTCTTTTTTGTAAATGGACTGATCTACATAGTCCCAGATAAATCCACCTTGGTATCTAGGCTCGGTATCCGTTAAATCCGTATACTTTTGCATACCACCGCAGGAATTACCCATTGCATGTGTGTATTCACAGCAAATAAATGGTTTTTCTGGATTCTCTGCCAAGAATTTTTTTATACCTGCAACAGAAGTGTACATATGACTTTCCATATCACTTGTTGCATTATAACTTCTGTCATGGAAAAGGCCTTCATAATGCACTAGTCTGTGAGGATCTAATTCACGGAACTTCTGCGACATTTCATAAATTACTTTTCCACCAAAGGACTCATTACCACATGACCATATTAAAATAGCTGGATGATTTTTATCTCTTTGATAGCAGCTATTTACACGGTCTAACATCATACCAAGCCATTCGTCATGATCCTTTGGTACTACCACATCGAGTTCCACTTTTCCTCTTTCATATGCTTCAAACGTACCATGGCTCTCTAAATTATTTTCTGCTATCATGTACAATCCATAGATATCACATAACTCATAGAGAAGAGAATCATCAGGATAATGGCTGGTACGAATAGCATTTATATTGTGTCGTTTCATAGTCACAATATCTTTAATAACTTCATCTCTATTTGGAACACGTCCTGTCAAGGAACTAAATTCATGTCGGTTGACACCTTTAAAAACAATGCGCTTTCCATTTAATGTCATAATTCCATCCACCATTTCAAAACGGCGAAAACCAACATTCTGAGTGATTACTTCAATAATCGCACCTTTCTCATCTTTTACTTCCATCTGAAGTGTATAAAGATTTGGCTCTTCTGCACTCCAAAGTTTTGGATTCGAAATGTTTCCTGTGATGATTGCCTTTCCCTCTTCGCAATCATCAAAACTAGCTTCTCCTACAAAGACTTCTACTCCACAGCTGTCTAAAAGACGTACTGCCGCACATCCATTTCCACTGTAAGTGGTTGTAATCGATAAATTACCTTCTGCATAATCATCTGATAACGTAGGCACAATGTTAACATCCCAAACATGTGTCTTTGGCACCATATATAAATATACACTACGATATATCCCAGAAAATCGAAAGAAATCCTGATCTTCACACCAGCTGCTTGCTGTCCATTTCCACACACGTACAGCTAATTTGTTCTCACCTTCTTTGATAAAAGGTGTTAATTCAAATTCTGCTGGATCAAAGGAGTTTTCACTATAACCTACATAGTGACCATTCAACCATAGTGCAAAACCACTTTCCACACCCTGGAACGAAATACAAATACGTTTCCCAACCATATGATCTGGCAGAGTAAAATACTTCACATAACTTGCAACTGGATTAAACTCTGTTGGTATATCTCCTGGTAAAATTTCTTCAGAGCCTTCCCATGGATATGTTGTATTGGTATAATGTGGAACTCCATAGCCTTCCATCTGAATATGCGCTGGTACATGAATATCATCCCAAACCTTACAATTATAATCATTCTCCTCGAATCCGATAACGGCCTGGTCTATATTTTTGGCATATGCAAATTTCCATAATCCATCCAAACACATTCTGTAAGATGTCTCTTTTTCTTCTTTCTCAAACCATGAAGCATAGCATACGTGATCAGAATGAGCTGGAAGACGATTCTGCTGAAAAACTTCTGGATTTCTTACAATTTCATAGTTAAAATTCATAGTAATCTCCCCTCTATACTTCTACTTGTCAAAAAAAGGGCTAATGGCAAACTACCACAGCCCTTTCGATTGTTCACATTATTTCACTGCACCGGTAATACCTTCTGCAAATTGTTTCTGTAAGCAGAAGAATACAATTGCTGTTGGTAATGTACAAAGTAACACGGCTAACATTAATACACCATAGTCTGTTACATAACCACCAATTAAGTTAGCAACTACCATTGGCATTGTCATAGCTTCTGGTTTTGTCATAACTACTTTTGGCCATAAATAACTGTTCCATGTATTCATGAATGTAATAGTAGCTGCTGCTGCATATGTAGATCTCATTGTAGGAATGAACATCTGGAAGAATATGCGAATTTCTGATAATCCATCTATTCTAGCAGCTTCAATAATATCATGTGGGAAGGAACGAGCACTCTGTCTAAACATCATGATTAGGAACGGCGTCGATATGGTAGGTAAAATAAATGCCCATGAAGTATTTAATAATCCCCATTCTGATATCATCTGGAACAACGGAATCAGTGTTGCCACAAAAGGAACCATCATTGCTAATAAAATGATACTCATAACTGTATCTTTGGCTTTGTCATGATAAATTTCAAATCCATAACCAGCTAAAGAACAAATCACCATTGAGACAATTGTTAAAATAATCGTATATTTAAAAGAATTTATCATTGCAGGTCCAATTTTTTGTGCAGCTAATAAATTATTAAAGTTTTCAATAAGATTTGTACCAGGGATTAAACGCCCTCTAATAACATCAACACTCTTATTTGTTGCTGCACATAACATCCAATATAATGGAAATACTGATATAAATGATACAACACACAAAAATCCATACATTAAAACTTTTTTCAATTTCTTAATCACGCTTATCACCTACTTTCATCTGGATAAATGCTAAGATGGCAACAAGTACTAATATAAGAATAGACATCGCTGCAGCATATCCAAAGTTAGGCATATATTTAAATGACATATTATAGATATAATGTGACATTGTAATAGATGCGTTAGCTGGTCCACCATCTGTTAAGTTCACAGATTCATCGAATAACTGCAACGTACCATTTGTTGACATAATGGCAGTCAACAAAATTGTAGGTTTTAATAATGGTACCGTAATTTTGAAGAATGTTTGAATTGGTGATGCTCCATCAATTCTCGCAGCCTCATATATAGAGTATTCAATATTTTGCAAACCTGATAAATAGAATACCATATTATATCCTGTCCATCTCCATAACAAGGCTATGATAATAATAATTCTAGCACTCCATTCATTTGTTAAGAATGCATATGGCTGATCTAAAATACCAACAGAAACTAAAATATGATTAATAAGACCATCATTTGCAAACAATGTACGGAAAATAATCGCATATGCTACTAAAGAAGTTGCACATGGTAAGAAAATCATCGTACGGAATAGACCTTTAAATTTAAGATCTTTATTGTTTAAAATAGATGCTAAAATCAACGCAAAAATCAGCATCACTGGAACCTGAATAATTAAGTATAAAAATGTATTTTTAAGGGACTGTATAAATACAGTATCCTCCATCATTCGCTGGTAATTTTTAAATATTGGATCTGCCCATGTCATACCAATCCCAACACCTGTTTTAAATGATAACAGGATTGCTCTTATCATTGGCACAAAACTCATAACAACAATCAAAACAGTTGCTGGTGTGAGAAATGCCCAACCTGTCAGATTATGTCTTTTTGAAAGAGACATTTTCTTTCTTGGATTGCTCAAGTAAACCCCTCCTTTAAGTTAGAAAAGGGGAACGGTATACACCATTCCCCCTTATGTAATTCTAAAAATTACAATCTAAATAATTACTGAACATTAGCGTTAACCTGTGCTTCAGCGTTCTTTAATTCTGCTGTTAAATCTGCACCGTTAACATAGTTTGTTAATGCTGTAGCAATTGCATCACGGCCTTCATAGTAGTAAGGTCCTGTAATGTTAGAAGGTACGTGTGTAGAGAATTCTACGATTTTAGAGAATACAGCTTCTCCGCCGAAGAAATCAGATGGTACTGCGTATGCATCAGATTCACCAGCTGGTGCCCATGTTGCGATTGCGCCACATGAAAGGATTGTGTCGTAGAAATCTTTGCTTCCTGCAAATGTGCTATTTAAGAAGTCAATAGCTATATCTGGATTCTGGCTGTTAGCTGTTACTGCCCATGAAGAACCACCGTTGTTAGAGTAGTTTGTAGCATTTGCAACGCCTTCAAGTTTTGGCATATTTGTAATAGCCCAGTTTCCTGACTGATCATCTGCTGTCTGGATAGAAGCCATAATCCAACATCCATTGATTGTTCCAGCTACATCACCGTTTACGATAGAAGCAACATATTCATCCCAGCTGTTTACTTCGACTAAGATGCCTTCTTTCTTAAGTTCTGCATACTGTTCCATAACAACTTTTAATACGTCATTGTCTACCATGTTAGCTGTTCCATCTTCGTTGAATAATGAAGCACCTGCTGACTGCATCATCATCATAAGAAGGTCACATTCACCAGCCTGCATAGAAAGTAATGGTTTGCCTGTAGCTTCTAAAACTTTCTTTCCGTTTTCAATATACTGATCCCAAGTAATATCTGTGAAATCATCTACTGTTAATCCTGCTTCTGCTAAGAGGTCTGTTCTATAGCATGCGATAACTGCGCCGTTATCAAATGGAACTCCATAGTTCTTTCCATCAATTACAGAATAGCCTGTTTTACCAGCTGCAAACTGTGTAAAATCAATTTTTCCTGTTAAATCAACAAAAGCTGTACCATAAGCCATAACGTTTTTCTGGAAAGCGTTATCCTGCATTAAGAAAATGTCAGGTAATGTGCTTAAATCTCCACCTGTAGCTGCTGTTGTAAGTCTTGTCTGGATATCTTCCCAAGGAACTTCTTCAACAACGATATCTACGTCTTCATGTTCTGCTTCGTAAATCTTTGCAGCTTCTTCCATAGAGTAAATGTTGAACGCTGGATCCCAACACCATACTGTAATAGTTGTTTTGCCGTCAGCATTACCAGCACCACCAGCATCACTGTCAGTATCTCCGTTTCCGCCACATCCTACGAGTAATCCAACTGCCATTACTGCAACGAGAAGCATTGATAAAATTTTCTTTTTCATCTTTTTTCCCCCTTTTATGAAAATTTTTTAATTCCCGTAACATTTACATTTTTCGTCAAAACGCCGAAAAAATATAAAATGTCTTTGAATCATATGTATATTATACACAAGTATATAGAGAAAATGCACCTGTTTTTATTTATAAAAAAAGCAAATTCGACCTTTATAACAAGTAGAAATTGTTATAAGGGCCGAATTTGCTTTTTTACCATCCTGGTCTTATAGAAACACTATAATTCATTAGTCTTCTTTTATTATTCTCAGGACTTAACTTCCACTGATATGGAGATGTCCCTAAAAACTTACTAAAATTACGATTAAATGTAGATACCGTAGTAAATCCACATTTTGATGCAATGGTCTCCATAGAATGATTGGAATTTATCAAAAGATCACATGCTTTATGGATTCGCAACAGATTTACATAATCCATCGGTTTCATATTAATATACTCCTCAAACACTCTACGAAAATGCGTCTCACTCATATTACATACTTTTGCAAGATCTTCTACTTTAATTGCATCCATATAGTGTTCTTCTACATAACTCAATGATAACGAAATATGTTTCATTGCATTCTTTTTTACAGATTCATAAGGATAATATGGTAACTCCTTATTCAAACGCATAATTTCTATGAAAAGTGTCGTAACTAAAAAATGTATCATACGAGTACCATAAGGTCTATCATCCCTTGCTTCCTCTAAAATAGCTACAACAATTCTTTCCAATGCAGCCCCATCTTTTCCTTCTATGATAAGAGGACCACGATTAATACTATGTAAAATTTCTGTTTGCACATTTGAATTATTCGGATATAATTCTTCTACGATTATTTTCGGATCAAAAAAAATATATTCCCAATAGTTTGTGCCATCCCCATCACTAACTGTCACATGGGGGAATTTTTCTGGAATAATGGTTATTGTACCTGTCTGATATCTGCTAACATTATCATCAAAAAGCATGTTACCTTCACCACGCTTACAATAACCAATTTCCATTATATTATGAAAATGTAATATGGTCTGATTCTTTCCATTGACTTCATCATGACCATATATTCGGTCCCAGCTATCACCAAGTAAAATCAGTGCTGCTTCTCCATGTGGAATTTCATAAAAACGAAATTCCACATTTTCTTTTCTTTTCCTTCCCATTTTCT
>CAZDAP010000030.1:7729-10718 GCA_964503585.1 uncultured Lachnobacterium sp.
TTTTCTTTTCCTTCCCATTTTCTCCCCTTAATTCTTATATATAAAAACCCTAGTTATTCTTAACTACTGCAGACATTTGACTCCATTTTTGTTCCATATCTTCTACCAGTTTAAACTGCGTACGACATCTGTCCAAATTATGCTTCGGTCTGCTGATTTTAAAATAGGTATCCCCATTTAAATAATCTGTAAGGAAACGAATTCCACATTCGAATGTCATAATTTTTGCGCCCATTGGCAATAACTCTATTTCCAATGGTGTAAGTTTTCCATCACAACCATCTATAAATCCTTTTGCACAAGCTGCAAATAACTCCATGTCACAGCTTATTTTGCTTAAATCCACCTCATCCTCAGCACCTGTAGACGCACCAGAACGTATAATATCTCCAAAATCATTCATTGCAACTCCAGGCATAACTGTATCTAAATCAATGACACAAATTCCTTTTTTTGTTTCATTATCCATCATAATATTATTAATTTTCGTATCATTATGAGTTACACGAATAGGAAGTTTACCGCTTTCTATCAAATCAGAAAAACAATGGGTATCCGCTTCTCTTTCCATTACAAAAGCAATCTCGTTTTGCACTTCAGCAGCTCTACCACATATATCTTTTTCCACCGCTTCTTTAAAGATTTCGAATCGATTTACCGTATCGTGGAATCTTTCTATCGTTTCATGCAAAATGGTTGCATCAAAATCGGATAATAAGCTTTGAAATTTTCCAAATGCATATCCTGTCTCATACATATCCTCTGTTGACTCTGCTCTTTCGGCACAAAAAGCGTCTGTTACAAAAACAAAACAACGCCAATATTCTCCATCTTCATCAATAGCATATGTACTGCCATCCTTACATAAGATTACATTCACAGTCTCCCTGCTAGAATCACCACCATACGCCTGTATTTTTGTCTTTAAAAAAGAGGTGACATTTACAATGTTTTCCATAACTTCCTGTGGTTTTGTGAAAATATTTTTATTCATTCTCTGAAGAATGTATTTCTTTAAAACTGTATCTTTTTCCATTACCACTAGATATGTATCATTAATATGTCCATTTCCATAAGGTACACATTCCACTAAAACCCCTTCTAAATCAAACTGATTTACTACCTTCATAGCTCCTCCTATATCTCGTACCACTTGATTTCATTTGCTTCCATATGAAGTTCAAAACTAGTTCCATCTCCGCGATATATTACTGTATCCTGTGCTTCATAAGTATTATTTACTACACAATATTTATTATTTGCCACATATGCATGTACATCTACATTGTAATTTGTGCTAAACCATCTCGTAGTTTCTTCTTCGCTATGAGAACTCCATAAAATACTTCTATATAAAATTCTGCTATTTTCAAAGCTGTATGGAAGACCACTCATATATACGCAGCGACCTTTTCCATATTCATTTACTGCCATCTGTACTTCTTTTTCTTTGTGGACCAGAATCTGCGTATTTTCATAAGCATACATATGTTTCTTGCCTTCTCCAAAATCCACTGACTTTGTAACATCTTTTAAAATGAAGTGTTCTGGATGTTCTTCCCAATTATACTTATCGTAATTTAATGTAAAACCTGTCTCTTTCTCCACACCAAGGGCTGTAGCTAATTGGAGATAATGTCCTTGATATTGATGACCGGAAGGTTCCCCTACGCCAATAAATCCACCACCATTATAAATAAATGCACGAATGAAAGATGTAACCTCAGGATCTTCCCATACAGTACCACCAGTGTGAGCAGTATCTCCATCCCCCACATTTACGATTACATCAATATCATTTAATATATCTGGATTCTGTTTTACATCATCAAAGCTGATAAACTGCACATCAAATGGAGCTCCACTTAATGCTTCGATAATACCTGCATAGCTATAATTTGGTTTGTAATATAAAGCATGATGCACCATATGACATCCCCAGCTGCGTATTTTGCCCCAACTATTTAATACGGCCACTTTCTTTACACAATATGGTGTAGTTCCTTTTGCATTCTCATATAATTCACGGAATTCATTACATACACTCTCTACATAGTCAATGAATTCAGGAAACTCCAATGCTAATTTCAAGTATCCACCATATCCAATACGGTCAATCGGTTTACGCAAAATAGCTCTTCTTGCTGTTACCCAGTTCTCCTTTGCTTCTCTTACTGGATCTCCTCCTTCATGGAATGTATCAGGAAAGAAATATGGTAAAAATCTACCTTCTGTATATTTTACTCCTGGTATATCAGAGATTAAACGTAATGTACTACCATTTCCTACACTTCCTACAACCGCATCTAATCCAATAGTTGCAAATTCTTCCATAAATGGTTCTGTTCCAATCCAATGATCTCCCAAAAACATCATTGCTTCCTTACCACATTCATGGGTAATATCCACCATTTCCTTGGCAAGCTTTGCCACTTCTCTTCTCTGAAATGCCTGAAAATCCTTAAATTCTTTGCTTGGCACACGGTACTGATTATTATAATATCCCTGGTCAATAATATATTCTGGTCTAAAAGGATATCCTACTTCTTTTTCAAACTGTTCCAATATGTATGGACTTACAGATGCAGAATAACCGTACCAGTCTACATATTTCTCTCTCTTAAGTTCATCAAACACCAATGTAAACTGGTGGAAAAATGTAGTATATCGAATCACATTTACATATGGATGTTCCTCACAGAATTTACGTAAGCGTCTCATTGTAAATTCATGGGTCTTTGGCTGTCTTACATCAAAGGTAATCTGATGCTCGAAATCCTTCCAATCATTGGTCACTGCATTATACATATGAACAGGATCCCATATTAAATATGCAAGAAAGCTGACGGTATATTCATGAAATTTGTCTGGATTACAGATGATTACACAACCTGTTTTTTCATCATACTCCCACTTCTCACCAGACACCACTTCTCCTGTGGAACGATCTACGACTTCCCACCAACGCTTTATATCGTCTCGGGTATTT
>CAZDAP010000031.1:0-10588 GCA_964503585.1 uncultured Lachnobacterium sp.
TGCGGTAAGTATAACTGTATGCCTATCCATATAAAAAACGCTCCCTTCCATATAAGATATGAAAGAAAGCGTCCGTGTGTTCTTATAATCTTGTTACTACAAAGATATCATAAATTGCTTTGATTGCTTTTTCAAAGTCATCATTTGCTACACCGATAATGATATTTAATTCAGAAGAACCCTGGTCAATCATACGGATGTTAATATCTGCATGGGCCAATGCGGAGAAAATTCTACCAGCAGTACCTCTCTGAGATCTCATACCACGACCTACAACTGCGATAAGTGCTAAGTCTGCTTCTAATTCTGTAAAATCTGGATCTACAAGTCTTCTAAGGGAACTCATAACCTGCTGCTCTTTGCCCTCAAATTCTTCCTGATGTACAAATACTGTCATAGTATCAATACCTGAAGGCATATGCTCGATAGAAATACCATGTTCTTCAAAAGCCTGAAGTGCTTTACGACAGAAACCAACCTCTGAGTTCATCTGGTCTTTATCGATGCTTACTGCCACAAAACCTTTTTTACCAGCAATACCTGTAATGGTGTAGTCAGGTTTCTGACATGTACTGTCTACAATCATAGTTCCTTCTGCCTGTGGATCATTTGTATTACGAATATTAATTGGAATACCTGCGTGACGTACTGGGAATACCGCATCTTCATGTAATACAGAAGCACCCATATAAGATAACTCTCGTAATTCACGATAGGTAATAATCTTAATTGGCTGTGGATTATCGACGATTCTAGGATCTGCTACAAGACATCCAGAAACATCTGTCCAGTTTTCATACATACTTGCTCGACACGCTTTTGATACGATGGAACCAGTGATATCCGAACCACCTCTAGAGAATGTACGAATGCTTCCGTCTGGATTTGAACCATAAAAACCTGGAATAACCGCATTGTCCATCTTCTCTAATCTCTTAGAAAGCACCTTCTGAGTCTTTTCTGAATCAAAATGACCATCTTCATCGAAGAAAATAACCTCTGCAGCATCAATAAATTCATAATTCAAATAATTAGCCATGATAATACCGTTTAAGTATTCACCACGTGACGCTGCATAATCAGAACCAGCCTTTGCCTTAAACTGTTCTGTAATAACCTTAAACTCTTCTTCTAATGAAAGTTTTAACTTCAAACCATTGATTATCGAATCATAACGATCCTTAATCTTCATCATAGGTACTCTAAAGTCTTCACCAGCCTCTGCCAATGCATAACACGCATAAAGCATATCTGTTACCTTTGTGTCCTTCGCATTTCTTTTTCCTGGTGCACTAGGCACTACAAATCTACGGGATTTATCTGCATGAATGATATCTCCTACTTTTGCAAACTGCTCTGCGTTTGCAAGGGAACTTCCACCAAATTTTACTACTTTTACCATATTTTTACTCCTCAAAATGACTTTCTTCGAATAATATACCCGACATTATACTACCAAGCCTTAGGATTCGTCAATTTTTTTCCATCAAAAAACTTCTACTCCAAATTCATATAGAACCTATAAGTAGAAGTTATTCCTCGCTTACATCCTTCAGTATATATTTATGCTAAACGTTTCCACTGTTTACTGCATTTGTAATAGGAATAGAACATACAATTTTCTGCCTGTTCGCATCTTACTGGTGCATTTTCAATATTACACTGACAATTTACAACAGCTTCAGCCTTTCCTTTACATGCGCCTTTTACCATAACATCATCTAATACTTCCCGTGACATAACCTTCTCCTTTGAACTTGTATTTTTACAATGTTTTGTTTCAAACCGAGATTGATTATACAATATATTGTATAAAATTGTCACTTGTCATATCTCACAGAAAACCCCAAAAAAGTTTGTGAGATATGCCCTCTTTACACAAAAACAAAAAAAATATAGGCGCTATTCGAATTTATTTTCGTTCGAATAACGCCTATTCTACTATTTCATTAATTTCCAATGGTTTGTACCTCACAATTAATGTATTTTACTATTTTTTGTTTTCTTTTGTGAATGTTTACTCACTTTTTTCTCCAGATTCTTTCACTTCTGTTTACCTAAATGACCTTTTAGGAATGACTTCGTATACGATCAAATGTTATCTCCGAAGCTCTATCCATTTCTTCTTTATTCTTGTATTGCCACTGGTTTCTCGATTCAGTATAAGGAGTTTGCTAGGGTTGCTTCTTGCCAAAATTTAAGTTTTTGTTGGACCGTACCTTCCTTTCTTAGATTTCATCTGATGACTTTCTCGTCATCACCAGAATGATTGTTATTTAAGAAATTCTTTCTTTAATTTCTTTTGTTGTGCTCTGTTGTTTTGTTGAATTAAATATAACACGACAATTGCCATATGTCAATACTTATTTTCAAAATATTTTAAATTATTTTTAAATTTATTCATCTATTTGTGTGAATTGCAGATAGTTTTCTGACAATTCATACTATAGATACAATATATTCTCCTCTCGGAATTCTTGCGTCTCATTATAACATAAGTTCACACAAAACCATACTTTAAATATAGGTCAAATGTGGTATAATATTGCTTATATTCGGAGTATTTTCTCGTTTATTTTGGAGGATAATTATGTTTGGTAGGAAGAAAACCAAGAAGCATGGCTTGAATATTATGATTATTGGATGTGGCAAAGTTGGCCGCACCATAGTAGAACAACTCTGTCTGGAAGGTCACGACATCACTGTTATTGATAAAAATGCTGCAAAAGTAGAAGCAATGGCTAACATCCATGACGTTATGGGCGTTTGTGGTAATGGTGCCAGTTTCAGTGTGCAAAAAGAAGCTGGTATTCAGGATGCCGATTTAGTTATTGCAGTAACTGGATCTGACGAATTAAACTTACTATGCTGTACCGTTGCAAAGCAGGTAACCGACTGCTCCGCTATTGCCCGTGTACGCACACCTGACTATAACGATGACATCGGTTATCTTCGTGAAAAATTAGGTCTTGCTCGCATTATTAACCCTGAATTAGAAGCAGCCAAAGAAGTGGCTCGTATTCTGTATCTTCCAGCTGCTTTAGAGGTTAGCTCTTTCGCCCATGGTCAGGCAGAAATTGTAAAATTTAAAATACCAACTGGAAATATCTTAGATAAACTAAAAATCATGGATTTAAGTAAACACATAAAGCACAATATTCTGATTTGTGCAGTAGAACGTGACGATGAGATTACAATCCCATCTGGTACTTTTGAATTGCACGCCGGGGATATTATCTCTTTCGTGGGAACACGCAAGAACTGTGCACGTTTCTTCAAAGCCATCGGATTTGACACCCATCGCGTAAGCGAAACACTGATTGTAGGTGGCGGAAAAGCTTCTTATTACCTAGCAGATCAGTTATTGCGCGCTGGTATTTCAGTAAAGATTATAGAAAGCAACTATAAACGTTGTGAAGAATTAAGCACTCTTTTACCAGAGGCTGTCATTATAAACGGCGACGGAACCGATGAAGCACTTCTCCGGGAAGAGGGTTTGGCGACCGTAGAATCCTTTGTACCATTAACTGGTATCGACGAAGAAAATATCATGCTTTCTTTGCATGCAAAGCAGGTTTCTAATGCAAAGGTGATTACAAAAGTAAATCGTACTACCTTTAAAACAGTAATGAACAATCTAGATTTAGGTAGTGTTATTTATCCAAAATACATTACCTCTGAAACCATTATCTCTTATGTAAGAGCAAAACAAGCTTCAAAAGATAGTAATATCGAAGTTCTTTATCATATGTTTGATTCGAAAGCCGAGGCTATCGGATTCGTGGTAACAGAAGAATCACCTGTTACCAACAAAACTTTAATGGAATTACAGTTGAAAAACAATCTTTTGGTTTCTTTCATCAGCCGCAAAGGTCGCATTTTTATTCCAACTGGTCAGGATACCATTCAAGTTGGTGATGAAGTTATGATTGTAACTACACACACTGGATTCCAGGACATCACAGACATTTTAGCCTAGGAGGATATTATGAACAGTTCAATTATTCGCTATATCCTAGGACACATTATAAAATTGGAAGGATTTTTTATGCTCCTTCCATGCGTTATCGCACTTATTTATAAAGAAAAACAAATCGGAACCTATTTACTCGTAGCAGGTATCTGCTTCCTTTTAGGTTCTCTTTTGACATTAAAAAAGGCAAAAAATACTGTGTTCTATTTAAAAGAAGGTTGTATCGCCACCGTTCTAAGTTGGATTGTATTGAGTTTCTTTGGTGCCTTACCTTTTGTACTAACTGGAGAAATCCCTAGTTTTACAGATGCAATGTTTGAAACCGTATCCGGTTTTACTACCACAGGAGCCAGCATTTTAAACGATGTAGAAGCGCTTAGTCATACTTCTTTGTTCTGGCGTAGTTTTACCCACTGGATTGGTGGTATGGGGGTATTGGTATTCCTTCTTGCCATTGTTCCATTAAGCGGCGGCTCAAACATGAATCTGATGCGTGCAGAAAGCCCTGGCCCATCGGTTGGAAAATTAGTACCTAAAGTACGCTATACCGCACGAATTTTATATGTAATTTATTTAGTTTTAACCGTAATCCAATTCATTGCCTTGCTTATGGTAAAAATGCCATGGTTTGATGCGTTATGCCTCTCTATAGGAACTGCTGGAACTGGTGGTTTCGGTATTTTAAATAGCAGTGCTGCCAGTTATTCCGTTGCAGCCCAATGGATTATCACCATTTTCATGCTTATATTTGCCATCAATTTCAACGCCTACTACCTAATCATTTTTGGTCAGGCAAAAAAAGCATTCAAGATGGAAGAAGTACGTGCCTTTTTACTCATGGTGCTTATAGCGATTATTTTAATTACGATGGATATTCGTGATATGTTTGGTAGTTTATTCGAAACCATAACACATGCTGCCTTTCAGGTTGCATCTTTGGTTTCTTCCACTGGCTTTGCCACTACGGACTTTGATTTATGGCCTGGATTCAGTAAAACCATCCTTATCACCCTTATGTTAGTAGGTGCCTGCGCAGGCAGTACCGGCGGTGGCATCAAAGTATCCCGATTTGTTATTATTGGGAAATCCATCGTAAAAGAAATGCACAGTTATATTCATCCAAAATCAGTAAAACAAATTACTATGGACGAAAAAGAGGTGGAACCCGGTGTGATTCGTTCTGTAAGTGTATATATGATTACTTTTATGATGATTTTTGTTGTATCTGTTCTCATTATCGCACTGGAAGAGAAAGATTTGGTTACCAACTTTACTGCCGTCGTTGCAACTTTGAATAATATCGGACCAGGACTTTCCATGGTTGGTCCAACCCAAAACTTTAGTCATTTCACAGACTTATCCAAGTGGGTATTCATTTTCGACATGCTGGCAGGACGTTTGGAACTTTTCCCACTTCTTATCACATTCCATCCATCTATTTGGTATGACGCTGTGATAAAACCAATAAAAAGAAAACTAAAACAAATGCCATTTTAATATACTATTACAAAAGAAAAGGAGTTTTCTATGTTTGCATGCCCTAACTGCGGTGGAAATTTAAAATTCAATATTACCACCCAACAGCTCGGCTGCGAACACTGTCAGACGATGCTAGACCCTTACTCTTTTGAAGACAAAGAAAAAGATGCCATCGAAAATGAAGAATACGATGTCACTATTTTCACCTGTCCTCAATGTGGTGGGGAAATTTTAAGCACTGACACGTCCGCAGCAGAATTTTGTACATTCTGTGGTGCTTCAACAATTCTCTATAGCCGACTTAGCAAAGAGAAACGCCCAGGTTACATTATTCCATTTCAAAAAACAAAAGAAGATTGCAAAAAAGCCTATTCGAATGTGATGAAAAAAGCCATCTTTGCTCCAGATGAACTGAAGAATCCACGTTATATTGATGGTTTCCGCGGGATTTATATGCCTTATTGGGCCTTTTATATGACACAGGAAGGACCATTCTCGCTAAAGGGTTCCAAAACCAGACGTCGTGGAGATTATATTTACACCGACCATTATGCCTTACGTGGCGAAATTGATGCCTACTACAAAGGACTTTCTTACGATGCTTCCTCATCTTTTGATGACAACATCAGTACCAAAATTGCCCCTTACGACGTAAAAGGCATGAAAAAATTCACACCTGCTTTTTTAAGCGGATTTTATGCGGATACTGCCGATGTAGACTCCTTTGTTTACGAACGAGATGCTGAAATCACAGCCTTTAACAACTCTATTGGTGCTGTTTACAGAGAATTTCCTGGCATTGATATTTCAGGACCTCATTCCGTTTCCGACATAAATACAGAAACAAAAAATATTGATCGTGCTATGTTCCCAGTATGGTTTATGTCCTATCGAAACGGAAACCGCGTAGCATATGCTACAGTAAATGGTCAAACCGGAAAAGTTGTTACGGATTTACCAGTAGATACAAAGAAATATTTAAAAGGATCTCTACTTTTAGCCATTCCTATTTTTATTCTTTTGAATTTACTTTTTACCATAACCCCATCTGTATTACTTACCATATCCGCCTTTTTAGCACTATTGACCTTGGTACTTTTGGGATACGAATTGGCGCAGATTTCAAAAAAAGAGTCTGGATTAAATGACAGAGGACGTGTTGCAAAGGAGCAGCCAGAGATGCTCTCCTATGCTTCAAAAGGGAATAAAATGAAAACTGCAAAGGTTTCTACGAAATCAATAGGTTTATTTACTACCATAGCTGCAATCATAATTGCCGCTGTTATCGGTTTCTTAAAACCTGTAAACGACATATTCTACTATACTGGAGTTATTATTACACTTGCCTCTATATTTATAACCATCAAAGATTTGATTTACTACTATAATATTCTGGCAACCCGCAGACTTCCTCAGTTTGACAGAACAGGAGGTGACGACCATGCGTAAACACATGAAAAAACTCTATTTATTATTCATTTGCTTTTTCCTTTGCCTTGGTCTTCCAACTACTGTTTTCGCATCTCGGGAAACGGACTCTTCGGATGGTTCAGTTGCCTGCAACGATGAAACTGGCTACGAAATCTACATAGACGACTGGGCAGACTTACTTAGCACCTCCGAAGAAGAAGACTTGCTAGAAGCCATGGAACCAATTACCACATACGGAAATGTTGCCTTTGTTTCCATTGACTATAATCCAAAATCCAGTGTGGAAAAATATGCACAGGATTATGGATATACACATTTTAGAAATGATAGTTACACATTATTCATCATAGATATGGATTATCGAAAAATTTGTGTATATAGTGATGGAGAAATCTACAAAACCGTTACTTCTGCATATGGAAACACAATTACAGACAATGTTTATTCCTATGCTACCGATGGGGAATATTACGAATGTGCTTATCAAGCCTTCCATCAAATTAACACCTTATTAGAGGGACGTTCCATCGCTCAACCAATGAAATACATCAGCAATGCTTTACTTGCTGTTGTTCTCGCTTTACTAATCAACTATTTTGTTGTTATGCTTTTATCCCGTTCTAGAAAAGCCAATGATTCACAACTTTTAGACGGAATCTATACAAAAGTAGAAATCAATAATCCTAGAATGGATTTTCTTCACCAAACCAAACGTTACAGCCCACAAAGTTCCGGCGGCCACGGCGGCGGTCACAGAGGCGGCGGTGGTCACGGCGGTGGCGGTGGTCACGGTGGTGGCGGCGGTGGCAGCCACAGTTTTTAGATTACGATTTAGCCCACTAGTGAGAAAAAACTTCTAGATACCACGAAAGAGGGATTACCTATTTGTGCATCATACAATATAGGTAATCCCTCTTTCTTACACTTTCTAAAATCTTTTCTCTTTTTTAAATCGTCCTACTCTACATCTCGAATGATATAGCAATTTCGTCCATTATCTTTTGCCTGATATGCTGCAGCATCCGCCACATCCATCAACTCTTTATAACCAACGGAACTTCTCTTACAGTAAGCAGCACCGATACTGGCAGAAATCTTTACAGATCCACCTTCGTAAGTATACTCCTGTTCCATTTTCTTAACTGCGAAACGAAGTCGGTCAATCAAGGTATCTCTAGGTATATCTTTTACAAATACACAGAATTCATCACCACCGAAACGACCAACCAAATCGAAGTTTTTAAAGAGTAACTGAATTTTCTTTGCAGTTTCTTTGATTACCTGATCTCCTACACTGTGACCAAACTTATCATTGATATCCTTGAAATGATCCATGTCAATAAATACAAAACATGCGCTTTCCGTTGGATGTGCTTCTACGTAATCTCTTACTTCTTTTTCGAAAGCCTGCTTATTTAAAAGACCTGTGAGTAAATCCGTGCGAGATTTCTGTTCCAGTTGTTGTTTTTCTTTTACTTCATCATCAATGTCTACGATTTTTCCAAGAATAGAAACTGGGTTGTTATTTTCATCCACCAAAACGGTTCTGGATACATGACACCATACTGGCGTTCCATCTGCTTTACAGATACGAAGCGTCAAATCATCAAAAGAACCTTTCCCATTTGCCAATTGTGATTGACAGAAAATAGATTCATCCTCATGGTATATATGAAGAATCTCCATTGCTCTCTTAATGTCAAGTGTCTGTTTTTCTTTTGGAATTTCCCAGCCAAATTTTTCTTTGATTTTTTCAGAACCTACACTGGATTCTCCATCCATGCTGATTTCATAAATCAAATCATCCGAACAATCAATAATGGTCTTGTATCGCCTCTGCTGCAATTCTTTCAAGCGAGTTTCTTTTTCCTCTATTGCCTGTACACGTTTCTTCTCGCGTCCGTATACAATCAACAATATCAAAAGTCCCACAATCGCAACAGCAACAATCGTAATGGTAAAACGATAACTATATAAAAAGTCTACTAATTCTACTTCATACTGATGCTCTACCATTGCTCGTGTAACCACGCTATCCATTTCCACATCAGAGATTTGATAAATCGACTTATTTAAAATGCTGGTAACAATAGAACTTTCCTCTTCACTTAATCCATACCCACCATCTAGTGGAACGATTGTAGAGAAGCAAAGTTCATCTTCAATACCTTCAATTGGCACAACTGTAAAAGAATTGTAAATTGGTTTGCTCATTAATGCTTCTACAATATACTGATTTTGAAGAAGCATATCTACTTCTCCCACATATAATGCTTTGAAACACTCTTCTACATTTTTGTATTCCACACATTCCATATTTGGATATTTTGTGGTAAACACATCTCGAAATGTCTCTGAACCTTCTACAATTGCTACGGTGTAATTTTTCTCAGAAGAATACACAAATTCTGGTCGACCTACCAAAACTTTTCTTGCCGAAATATATGGACGGCTTAAATGAACCCCCTGAGAACTCATATTGATACTGTTGTATTCTACACCCGTAATCAAATCGATTTCCTGTTCTTGTAAATATTCATAAGTAATCTTACCATCTGGAAGTTCCACATATTCAAATTTCAAGCCAGAAATTTCTGCGATTTTATCAAATATCTCTCTGGAAATACCATCCAATTCTCCATGTTCATTGGTAAATGATAATGGTTTATAGCCAGCGATATAAGCCACACGTAAGGTTCTTCCATTTTCTACATATTCCAACTCATCTCGTGTAAATATCTTTTCTTTATAAATAGGATAATATGTATACAGAAGTTCATCCAACAAGTTAGGATAAGTTTCTTTAATACGACTCATTGCTGTGTTTAATTCACCCAGCAATTCTATGTTTTCCTTGTAGGTCATAAAATAAAATGGCTGTGGATAAAAACTATCCAAGAGTTTATAGGCTTCATCGTAATATAAAATTGATGTTACTAAAGCATCTACCTGCCCATTATCCAGCGCGGCTTCACACTCCTCTATTGTATCGAAGTAGAGCAATTCTGCCTCAAAATCATTGGTCTGCATATTTGTAATAAAGTAATCCGTCATTGGATATCCATCCATTACTGCAATCTTTAAGCCATTATAATTTTCATAATCTTCGTAATATAAGTCTTCTCTATCCTGCGTCGTCAACAACACAGAATATTCCATTCCCAAGTGAGACTCACTATAGGCAAAGATATCTTTCCTCGTATCTGTCATCATGGAAGGCGCAATTAAGTCCAATTCTTTTGCCTCTAACAGCTCCATTCCTTCCTTGAAATCTTTCACTTCAACGAATTCATATTCCCATCCCGTAATGCTGGCAATTACATTTAAATAATCTACGCAAAATCCACTAGGATTTCCTTCTTCGTCATAACTATGGAAGCCATCCATATCGAATATACCAACTCTTACAGGTTCGTCCTTTGTATCTGCCGCAAATGACTCCACATTGCCAAGCAGCATCAAAAGAGCCAACATAATCCCCAACAATTTTCTTAACTTAATCCCCATAACTCACCTTTTCCATTTGTACATATATAGAAGTATTATACTATTTTCTAGTACTTTCTTCAATGAGCAGTTTTATGAGTTTTCCTATACGATCGCGATGTTCCTGTGGAACTTTAGTAACTGCTTTCAATAGTGCGCCTGCCGTTTTTACATCCATATCTGCGATTTCTGTAAAATCATGAATTCCCGCCTGCACAA